>CAJUBR010000007.1:7188-62640 GCA_910584695.1 uncultured Lachnospiraceae bacterium | reverse complement strand
AAAACAAAATAACAATTGCAGCTAAAAGAAATATAACAAAAGCAATTTCCTGTAATGTTCTTTTTCTTTTCATAAAAATCCCCTCCCGGATCCATCAATCCTCTGTCTATACTATCATCAGTAAATATTTTATACATAATACTGTTATAAAGTGTATTTTGTCAATAGATACCCATAGTCGTTGTCCTGTAAAGTGACTATTCGACCTTTCTATCAGGTGTACAACAAAAAAGATTCAATGCCGGCGACCGGAATCGAATGCATTTAGTCGCCAAAACCATTGAAGAAAGGAGCTTTGAGAACTTCGTCAGTGAAAAGTGTTCATGCGTCTATATATTTTTTTATGTATTCCCGATACCCATCCTCTAAAATATGAAACGCACAACTATTATCTGTTAAAATCTGCTTGCGATTTGTTGTAACCATCTCATATATTTTATCAGCCTTCCTTTGTATCCTCTCCGCATTATCCATACAAAATCGGTACTCCTTATTAAGCAATAGCCGATACTTTTCATCTTCAATATCTTTGATTACCAATTTCTCAAGACATTCTTCCTGAACAGGAATCATATAATTAAATCGCAATGAGCCTTTAATCTCTTTTTCATCTCCCGGCACACAAATTAAAATATTGGTTTCCTGCTTCTTATCAAATGATGATACAGATACATAATAATTTATTCCATTTACCTGCATAACAGCACCAAATGCAAATTTATTACGGTCAGTATATCGAATATTAGGAACTTTTGTAATACCTCTTTTTTCTTTTTCATATTTTTGAAGAAATCTATTATACTTTTCATCTATGCGGTAAAAATCCATTCCATTCTCCCTAGTGTAACAAAACGGGGAGATAAGCAATTATCTCCCCGAAAATTAACAATCCGCATTTCAAGCTGCGAAGCACTTAAATTAAAGGTTCACATTCCAAGTAGTGAAGCACTTAAATTAAAGGTTTGCACTCAAAGTAGCAATGCACTTAAATCGAGCAAATTCTTCTGCTCACTTATATTATATTCATTTCTTTCAAAAAATCAATAAAAATTTTCCAACTCACCCAAAACTCATTTATACATTATTTTCAAGCCAATGCGGAATTATGTATTCCCCATTTGTACTCCTTATACTGGTATTGTGAAGAATGCGGCATACCATTCTTCCCACAAAATACGCTTTCATTGTGCTTCTACCGCCTATGACGGTAAAAACCTTGCTACTATCAGTAAGCTTATGGAGCATAGCGATATTTCTACTACCCTTCATTATTTACGCAATGTAGAGAACGAAGAAGACCGCATTAAAGCATTTGAACACTTGGGGCTTGGGATACAAGCAGACCAAGCCTTGGAAAGCAAAGATAAATAAGGTGTTCAAGCGGTATTCACCACTTTTCATAAAAAAATAAGCAAACCTTTGATTTTACTAGGTTTGCTTACAAAAATATCAATGCCACCATTCACACTAAGGCTCGACAATACCTCGCTAAGTGTTCAGGTGGACTTTCTTTCTAAATTCGTAGTTCACTTCGTTCCTACTCACTAAGCATTCAATGCCGGCGACCGGAATCGAACCGGTACGGGAGTATAAGTCCCGCAGGATTTTAAGTCCTGTGCGTCTGCCAGTTCCGCCACGCCGGCATTTTTAACACTGCACCTAACTCTACGCAAGCTTACGGTTTCAGTTTCAGGCTCCGTCTTACAACTAACCATCACCCAGTGTTAAAATGGATGGAGGTGGATTCGAACCACCGAAGCTATAAGCAGCAGATTTACAGTCTGTCCCCTTTGGCCACTCGGGAATCCATCCATGTCTTTTACTGACAATTCCATATTATAACTTACCAACATTAAAAATGCAAGATATTTTTAACTGATAAACAGTTCATTTCTCTGTTACGATTCAGCCTTTAATACAATTGCAGAAATCTTAGGCAGGGTTAAAAATACCTGATTATTCTCAACTACATATGTTTTCGGTTCCATAATATAAGAATCCTCTGTTGTCAGCATTAACTGTTTTAACATATCTCCGTTACATATACCCAGACGGTCTACATTTAAATGAAGTTCCTTTTCCTCGTAATTATTATTCAAAACCATCACCATCTTGTCCGTGCGGTTAAATCTTCCATATGCTACCAGCTTATGCTCCGCATACAAAAACAGAACGGAGCCTCTTTTCAAAACCTCATTTTCTTTATGGATACGAATAATATCCCGATGAAACAAAATTAAGTCTCTGTCTTCTTCCGTCCACGGAAATGTTCTTCGGTTATCCGGATCTGTCCAACCGCAAAGCCCGGCCTCGTCACCGTAATAAATGGTCGGTGCTCCCGGCCATGTCATCTGAAATACCACCGCTTCCCGAAGGACACCCTTATTGACGTTCTCATTTGCCGCTTCCGGTCCTAATGTATGAGTACGTCCAACACGGCGGTTTGTACGGGTCAAAAACCTGGAGTGGTCATGGTTGGAAAGCTCATTCATGGATACCTCTAACGATTGCTGCTGAAAACGGCTCATATAATGCCGCATGGAACCGATAAATGCATCCGGATTTCCCAGTAAATCCCCACGGAATTCATCTGAATGTTTTTCCACACCAGTCAAAAACCAGGTAAGAGGTTCCATAAATGCGTCATAATTCATGACCGTATCCCACTGATCCCCCTGCATCCAGCTATACGGATCTCCATAATGCTCTGCCAATATAATCGCTTCGGGATTTGCCTCTTTTACCACTCTTCTGAACTCCCTCCAGAATTTGTGATTAAAGTCTTCCGAATGTCCCAAATCTGCTGCGACATCCAGCCTCCAGCCATCCACATTATACGGAGGTGCCACCCATTTTTTTGCAACCCGCAATATATACTGATAAAGTTCTTCCGAACCTTCATAATTAAGCTTTGGCAGTGTATCATGTCCCCACCATCCGTCATAGCTTCCATTATAAGGCCATGCATTCTCATCATAAAACTTAAAGAAGTTCCGGTACGGACTATCCCATGCCGGATAGGCACCCTTTTCATACCCTTCCTGATTCTCGTAGATTAATTCTTTATCCAGCCATTTATTAAAAGAACCACAATGATTGAATACCCCATCTAAAATAATCTTCATTCCGCGACGGTGAATCTCTTCCACCAGTTTTCGGAACAATTCATTACTTGCTTCCAAATTTTCTTTATTCGTAACACGATTAATATATCTGCTGGAATTTTTATTTAGATTATCTCCATTTTGTAAACATTCTCCATCATCCATTACAATACAGCCAAAATGAGGGTCCACATAATCATAATCCTGGATATCGTATTTGTGATTAGACGGAGAAACAAAAATCGGATTCAGGTAAATCACTTCAATCCCCAGATCCTGCAGATAATCCAGTTTATTCATAATACCCTGTAAATCTCCGCCATAAAAACATCTTACATCCATGGCATCCGGATATTTGTTCCATTCTTTAATCTGCTTTGAACCCTCTCCAATATAAAAATATTCATTATCTAATACATCATTACCCGGGTCCCCGTTGCAAAACCGGTCCACAAAAATCTGATAAAATACCGCACCTTTTGCCCAATCCGGTGTTTTAAATCCTGGCATGATGTTAAAGTTATAATCCGGATTGTTTTCATACTCTACTCCAATTTTGTTGAAATAGCAGACTGCATTTCCGGAAACAATTTCAAAATAATATTCAATCTTTTCCTCTCCGATTGGCGGAAGTTTTACAGAAAAATAATCAAAAGAGGCATCTGACTCTTCCCATCTCATTTTCAAACGTTCCCCTGCACAGATCACATACACATAATCCACATTTGCCAGTGCCGTCCTAAACTTCAAAACTACCTCATCTCCCGGCATAGGCTCTGCCGGTATACGATATTCCTTTGTCCCATCACTAAATAAAGCATCTATGCGAAGTGCGGGTTTATTATGAAACACATAGTTTTGTACCTTCTGTGCCTGTGTATAATTTTTAAATGAGAAATTCATATTCAACCTCCATCTCCACTCTGTCTTTTAATTCTAACTCAAACCACAAAATATATCAATGAAAAAATAATAGCAAAAAGGACAGCCAACCGATCGACTGTCCTTTTCTGGAGAAGGTATTTTTTTGTTACTTATGGGGTGTAGCAAAAAAACTATATAATGTATTGGGGGGGTTACAAGTATTATTATACAGATAATGACTAAAAAGTGTTCACAAACAATTTTTTATTTTTACTATTCTTTTGTGCATTTAGTCAAATCTCCTTTTGACAGTTTCCTCAAAAAAACTCTTTTTTGTGTATTTTGTCTAAATTCTGTTTCTTTCAAGTGCATCTTTCACAATATGCACTCCAATCATTCAAATTTTAAATGGATAGTGGCGGCAGATTACTGCTTTCAAACAACGATTCAAACTCTTCCCTGTCGATTCTTTCCTTTTCCAGTAATCGTTCCGCACACTTATGAAGTACGCTGACATTTGCCTCTAAAATCGCTCTTGCCTGTGCATAACATTCGTCAATAATCCGCTTAACCTCTTTATCAATGGCCGCAGCAGTCTGTTCTCCTAACATTCTTTGATGTCCGATATCACGACCGACAAAAGTCTCCTCTTCATTATCCGTCTCATAATTAATCAGACCCAATTCCTCTGACATACCATATTTTACCACCATAGCTCTTGCAGCCGCTGTTGCCTGCTTAATATCCTGTGATGCTCCCGTGGTAATATCATCCATAATCATTTCTTCTGCAATTCGCCCTCCAAGGCTTACTTTGATATCCTGTAAAATTTTCCCTTTTGTATTAAATACATTATCATTTTCAGGCAGGGGCATTGTATAACCTGCTGCTCCCTGTCCCGTCGGAATAATGGATACGGTATAGACCGGTCCCACTCCCTCTAACAGATGAAACAAAATAGCATGACCGGATTCATGATAAGCTGTGATTCTACGTTCCGATTCCGGAACAACTCTGGATTTTCGTTCTGTTCCGATACCAACCTTGATAAATGCCTTATCCACGTCTTCTTTTATAATATACTTGCGGCTGTCTTTTGCCGCATTAATAGCCGATTCGTTCATCAGATTTTCAAGATCGGCTCCTGCAAACCCCGCTGTTGTTCTTGCAATCTCCTTTAAATTAATATCCTCACTTAACGGTTTATTCTTTGTATGAATTTTAAGGATATCTTCTCTTCCTTTCACATCCGGTTTCCCCACCGATATCTTACGGTCAAAACGTCCCGGACGAAGAATAGCAGGATCTAAAATGTCTACACGGTTTGTCGCCGCCATAACGATAATTCCTTCGTTTACCGAAAAACCATCCATCTCTACTAACATCTGGTTTAAGGTCTGTTCCCTTTCATCGTGTCCGCCACCCAGACCGGAGCCTCTTCTTCGTGCTACCGCATCAATCTCATCAATAAAAACAATACATGGTGCATTTCTTTTCGCATCAGCAAAAAGATCCCTTACACGGGACGCACCCACACCGACAAACATCTCGACAAAATCAGAACCGGAAATAGTAAAAAACGGAACATGTGCCTCTCCTGCTACTGCCTTTGCCAGCAATGTTTTACCGGTTCCCGGAGGTCCTACCAGTAAGATTCCCTTCGGTATTCTTGCCCCCAGTTCCACGTACTTGCTTGGATTTTTCAAAAAGTCCACAACTTCCTCCAAATCCTCTTTTTCTTCCTGCAATCCTGCAACTTCATTAAAGGTAATCTTGTTATCACCTTCTGAGGTCATTTTGGCTCTGCTCTTCCCAAAATTTACCATTGTCCCGCCACCGCTGTTTGCACTCTGCATTCCAGCAAACAACATTACAACGACAATCAGCACCACCAGACCAACCAGATACGGCAGCATTTTTTCCAAAAGGCTCGGTCGTACCACATCAGTCATTTCAAAATTTACTTTTAGATTATTATCTTCTACAAGTCGGTTGTACAAATCCTGAAAATCATTTACATCAGTAACATAAAACCGTATAATCGATTTGTTTTTCATTGTCAGTTCCACGGTACCGGTAGGAACCTCTGCATTTTGCTGGATGTGGACACTTTTCACATTGCCCTTTTCCATGTCTTTCGAAAACTCCACTTCCGTATATTCCATATTTACGTTTTGACTGCCTCCCTGAATCAGGTATAGCACTCCTACAATCAGTGCAAACAAAATCAGATAGGAAATCAGATTTCTTTTCAAGTTCTTACTCATATTATGCTCCTTTTTATATTTAATCCTGTATTACTACACCAATATATGGGAGGTTACGATAATGCTGTGCATAATCCAGTCCATATCCCACAACAAATTTGTCCGGAATTTCAAACCCGCAATAATCAATTTTAATCTCCGTCGTTCTACAGGTCGGTTTATCCAGCAGCGTAACAATCTTAAGGCTTTCAGGACTCCGGGCCATCAACAGTTTTTTGAGATAAAAAAGTGTATTACCGGAATCCACTATATCCTCCACAATTAATACCTCTTTCCCTGCAATGTCTTCATCCAGTTCCTTCCGAACGGTAATCTTCCCTGCCGAAACCATTCCGTTTCCATAGGAAGATGCCGACATAAAGTCCATTGTAACTGGCACAGTAAGTCTTTTTGCAAGCTCACAGGCAAAGAAAACGCTTCCTTTCAGTATAATAATCAGATGAAGTTCCCTTCCAACATAATCTTCATTAATCTGATTTGCCAGTTCACAAACTCTTTGCTCCACCTTTTCCTCTGAAATCATTACTTCGATATGATTCTTCATCCCTTTTCTCCTTCATACATCAGTAATAAAACATGTTTTGTATTATTGTTTATCTTATAAGTTTCACATCTACGCCCGCCAATGATCCATAAGATTTCATGACCATCTGCTATCACAATTTTGTGTTTCCGTGCTTGTTGAGGTATTTTATTATCTATAAAATAACGAGACAGCTTCTTTCTGTTTCCCTTTTCATTCATAATAAAATAATCCTCCTGCTCGGGCATACGGACATACAACGTATCTTTTATTGTATCACAATCAAATAATTTCGTATAGTCATTTTTAGAATTTAAGATATTCTTTAACCGTTTATCCCTCTTTTCCTCCTTCATATCCGTAATAGAAAGAACCTGCACGGTGAGGTTTCCCCCATCTGGCAGCGATATATGAGCTGCTCTTTCTTTCTCCATCAACTCTTTCACAGAAATTGTCTGATTCCAGACTGACACATCTTTCCTTTCAAAGCTTTTCCGAATTATCAGTTTTTCATACGAAATCTCTGCCTCTGTCTGATAGGGCAGCACTATTTTTTTCCCACTTTGTTTATAAAGCAATCCATACACTGCCTTTATATGTTCTCTTGATATATCTTTCTTTTTGCCACAGACAAAGACGATCATTTCATAAATAACGGATTCCGACAGTACTCTTTCTTGTTCTCTTAAAAGCCTTCCACTCGTCTCGCAATCCCGTATCTCTTTTTTGTCATACTCGGAAGGAACCTTTTTAAAAGTAACATGCTGTTCCATGTATTGATGTACCGCTTTTTGAAAAAATTTCTCATATTCCGTCAGACATCCTGCAAACTCTGCAATATGTGTAACTGCCTGTTCATTGATCTCCTCTAATGTGGGAATCACCTGATTGCGTAGTTTATTTCTGGCATAATGATTATCCGTATTGGTAGCGTCTTCCCTCCATACAGCATTTTGACTTACCAGCCAGTTTACTAGTTCTTTTTTCTGACATGACAAAAGCGGACGGATCATCTTCCCGTTTACCGGTGCGATCCCCATCATTCCGGAAAGATTAGTTCCACGAATCAAATGAAACAATACGGTTTCCGCCTGATCGCCCATATGATGGGCCGTGGCGATTTTATCCGCTCCTACCTGCTCCATAACCTGATTAAAACAATGATAACGGTACTGCCGTCCTGTTTCTTCTTCCCCCATTCCATAAATTCTTGCAAGCTTGGGAATATCTTCCTTAAACAGATAAAAAGGGATCCTATATTTCCGACAGAGACTTCGCACATATTCTGCATCCCCATCTGCCGCTTCCTTTCGAATTCCATGATGGACATGCACCACAAACAAAGAAAGTCCATATTCTTCTTTCATTTCCAGTAATAAAAGGAAGAGGCACACAGAATCTGCCCCACCGGATATCCCCGCAACCACCCGGTCCCCCATTTCTAACATATGATGACATTCCACGTATCTTCTTACCTTTTCAAGCATTTTTCACCTCAGTATCTCTCCCATATTCCTGCAACAAGCACAGTGCTGTCATCTCTCATGCTTCCACGCTGCATGGTCTGTATATCTTCCATAATAATTTCGGCAACTGCCTGTACATTATTCGTTTCAATCTTTGCAATCAAATCCGCCAGATAAGTTTCCTTGTTTTCAAAAATAATCCCGTCTAACACGCCGTCACTTACCATGACAACCATATCCCCATGATAAAGCTTTCTGGCACAGGTGTCAAATTCTACCTGCTCTAAAACCCCTACCGGCAAAGACGTGGAACGGATATACTCCACCTTACCGTCTTTTCTCTTAATGAAGGTTGTAGAGGCCCCAAGCTTAATAAAATCCGCAGTTCCAGTGTAGAAATCAATCATGGTAAGATCCAGTGTAGAACTCACATTTCCGTCTGCCAGAAAACTGATAAACGAATTCAAAAGCTCTATGGCAAGCTCCCTGCAAAATCCTGCCGAAAGAAGCTGCTCCAGCAAATCCACAACCTGTCCACTTTTTACATAAGCATTTTCACCACTTCCCATTCCGTCAGATAACATTAAAACCGCTTTTTGCGTATCTAACTTGGTAACCGAAAAATTATCTCCACAAAGAGCTTCCCCTTCACGGTTTTTCCTCATCACACCTGTGGTAAGCATAAACTTTCCTTCCTCTACAAAATAAAATGTACTCTCTGTCTGTCCTACAACATCTTCATTTCTATCTACACATGTCATATGCTTTCCTATTATCTGACTTATCTTTTCTGACAACATTTTACCGTTCACAACATTTTCCCTATACATATAGCAGCTCACATAGACTTCTATCCTGTCATTTTTTCTCTTTACCGGCACCGCCTTCAAAACCACTACCCCAATCCTTCCCAGCCTTTCCGTGAGTCGGTTTTCAAAATAGTCCACCTTTGCCGACTGCTCAAATAATTCTCCCTGAAAGCCCGTAATGATCTCTCCGATCTGGCCAAGCTGTCTGATGAAATTCCGCCGCATTTCTGACAGGCGGTTACTTTGAGATTCCACTGCATTCAAAAGCGAGAGCCCGTCTCCACTCAAATAAATGTTACTCAACCCGTTTGGTATGGAATCCTCTCTCTCTTCTTCATGAAGTGACAACATTTTTTCCATGGCTAAGAATGCCTGTCCAAAATTACGGATCCTGTTTCTTGTTGCTTCTTGAACCAGAATGTCCTGTGAACGTCTGGTTATGCCGTCCTTTACTTGTGAGACCCGTTTCATCCATTTCACAGGTGTTGCAAAAAATGCCAGTGCCACGATCAAAGTACTGCTTAACATTTCTGGCAAAAGCAGACTATTCTCATATAAAAATCCAAGAAGAACAATGCCTGCCAGAAAAGAGAGCAACACTCCCGCCTTTCCGATTTCCCTTAAAATCACAATAATACCGGATAGCAAAATCATAACTGCCAGATAAGACACCTCTCCCATTTGAAAAGCCAGCACAAGTCCTGTTATACTACCCGTTGCAATCCCTACGCTGCTGTCAAACCGGTATGTATTATAAAGCAAAAGATACCCGCAAAACAAAAATAAAACATTAACCGGCCGAATAATCGCCGGACATCCAAACATTGCTACCACCAAAAGGGCAAATACTCCCACAAAACGTTCGTTTCTTGCAAACATCCTGTCCGTTCCCACACGCAGTGCCGTCATTCCCTGTTCAAATACCAGCACAAAGCACACCGTAATGGTTCCTTCCAACAGTGCATATAAAAGGCTGATATCTTTTCCTGTGACCAGATACTGGTAGGGCATGGCAACTGCCCATAAAACCATCCCGGAAGCCAATGCAATCTGATAATTGTTGGAAAAAATCCTTTTTCTGTCCGTCTTTCCAAGCATTACCAACAGAAATAATAAAACTAATCCATATTTTATCACCGATACTCCGTCTAACAGGCTGCAGATACCAAACATAAGTGCTACAAACAGACTAATGGAGCTCCTTTCCTGCAAATAAGCTGCCATAAAAAATGGTACAACAAAAGGATACATTCCAAGCAACTGGCATCTTGCCACCAAAAACGCCAGGACATGTATCCCTATCCGCTCTACTTTATATTGCATAACACATCCCTCCCATTACAAAGTGGAATGAATTATATAAAAATATATGCACAGATTCTGTCATATGAAGGTACTCAAAACCGCAACTTCCGACATATTTATCTCCGCAGCAAGCTGCGGGGTTATTGATTTTCCGGTTCAATCAATATTTCATCCGGATAAACAAGACCTAACCGTTCCTTTGCCACTTCTTCAATATATTTCTTCGTCTTCATATATTTTTCCAGTTCTTCCAGTTCTTTTGTTCGTTTCTCCTCACTTTTCATCTGTTTCTCCAGACTTTCCTGTTTTAGAGCAAGCTCCTGATTCTGTTTTTTTAATGAAGCTGTACGCACTCCAACACATAAACAAACCACAATTACTGTAAAGATAACAATCGAAAGACCTTTACTATTCTTTTTTCTTTTTCTTCTTTTCCTACTCAACTTTTTCACCTGTTTCTGAATATGTATTTTAAGAACTGTCCTCTGTCATCTTCCCTTTACTGCCATTTTAACTTGTGTGATTATATTTTTCAATCTTTTTCTCAAAAAACGCGAGAAAAGTACAAACGGCTTCCTGATAAAATCCCCGGCTTTGTTCCAATAGGGAACCAGCTTTGTTACCACTTTTAACAAAATTCTGCTTAATGTCAGGGCATAAAGAAGAACACCTAAAAACATTCCAAGAAAGGCATATCCACGCAGTGCTCCACGATTATAAATAAACAGGGTTCGAAAAACCAGCCATGCAGTAAACAGCCAGAACATCAAATCTTCCACATCCACTAGCCAGTCCCTATGCCGAAAAAGCATCCTGAAAATACGTACCAGATCATAAATAAATGCCAGCAGCATTCCTAAGCCAAAACAAACCAGAAATAACTCTACTTCATCATAAATTAGCATCGCCATACTGACACCTACTTAAACAAACGGTTAAAAAATCCATTTTCACCCTTCAGGCCTGGTTTTAAATCCGAATAGGTAAAAGAATCCACCCTTCCATCTACCTCAACCTCTCCTTTTTCCAGCGTTAATCTGGTAACATTTAAATCTGAACCTTTAATCAACAATACGCCCTGCTCCGTTTCTAACAGCACTTCATTGGGATCAAATGATATAACTGCATTCACACCGGTGATTGTACCGGCACCTCTGTTACTTAATGTTACTTTATGACCCTTTACGCTTCGAACCTCTTCCATAATAGATACCTCCAATACTCATTTTCCCCCTTTGTCTTATTCATTCTATGACAACAAAGACGGAAAAATGCCTTATGAAGGTTACAGATATTTAAACATCTCTTTTGCATCTTCTTTCTTAGTAGATTCCACAATCCGGGTTACTTCGACACTGACCGTTTTGTTACCAAATTCAATGTCAATTCTATCACCGACCAAAACGTTTGTGGATGCTTTCGCCACTTTTCCATTTACTGTAACCCTTCCCGCATCGCACGCATCATTTGCCACCGTTCTACGCTTGATAATTCTTGAAACCTTTAAATATTTATCTAATCTCATTTTCCTATCCCTCCTGATACAAAATTTTCTCCCACCGCCCCAAACAGCGGCAATTATCTCCCGTCTTATAAAATTGAACCTTAACCATAAAAAGACCGTTGCAGAGTGCAACAGCCTTTTTCATACATCAGAACATTCGCTATTTACTGAAATTATTTGTTAACAACGTCCTTTAATGCCTTACCAGCCTTGAACTTAGGAGCCTTTGAAGCTGCAATCTTCATAGTCTCACCAGTTCTAGGATTTCTTCCTTCTCTTGCCGGTCTGTCAGCTACTTCAAAAGTACCGAATCCAACTAACTGAATCTTCTCTCCTTTTGCTAACTCCTCTGCTACCACATCTGTAAAAGCTTTTAATGCCTTCTCAGCATCTTTCTTAGATAATTCAGTCTTCTCAGCCATAGCCACAACTAACTCTGTTTTGTTCATAGGAATAGTTCCTCCTCTTAAATATTATATAGTATTGCATAAATACTTGCCGCCAATAAGCAAGTCCTAGCAATAGTTATACTGCTTTACCCCCTGTTTGTCAAGCAAATACCTATATTCTCAATTTTTTTGTACAAAATAGTAGAATTTTCCAAACAAGATGTAATTAAAATCTATTCAAATTGCCACTATTTTTTGTGCTTTTTCTACATATTTTTACATTCTTTTTGTGCACTATTTTCCTCCGTTTTTTCCCGTTTTTATGAAAATCACAGCAAATCCTTTGTTTTTTACTTCTTACCTACATTATCCTTCCATCTGTTTTCCAAGGAAATTTGCAGCAATAATTGCAGCCTTGCGTTCGGTCTCCGTAAGCGGGGCTTTTCCGTCTTTATTCAGCACAATGACTGCACCAATCGCATCCCCTTCACAAATAATCGTCTGAATAATCTCTCCCTCGTACATGTCATCATTTTCTCCGGTAATCTGGATAAACTTCTTTTCCCCTCTCTTTGCCATAATTGCTTCCCTGTCGTTAATGGCTTCCTCCAGCTCCCTGTGCAGCGACTTTCCAAGTAACTCCTTTTTAGGCATTCCGGATACTGCAATAATCTGGTCTCTATCTGTAATACACACCGGATATCCAAGAATCTGTGCTGTTGCATCCACATATTCCTGTGCAAAAATACTCAATTCTCCAATCGGAGAATACTTCTTTAAGATAATTTCACCGTCTTTGTCCGTAAAGATTTCTAATGGGTCTCCTTCCCTTATTCTAAGGGTTCTGCGGATTTCCTTTGGCACTACAATCCTGCCAAGCTCGTCTATGCGTCTTACAATTCCTGTTGCTTTCATGAAAAAATTCCTCCATTTAACGTAATAATTTATATTAAGATATAAGTCTATTATTTGTTAAATCAAGGAATGTATTCGTGAATTTGGAATTTTTTATTATTTCATGTGCTTCACATATTCAATAAAGCACACAAATTCACCCTTGCGAGCAAGTGAATTTGTGTACATTATATCATATGTCACCAATTTCGAAGAAAATTGATGACCTGCTTGTGCATCAGTACAATTCATTATATCATCTATTTTCTTAGGATATCAAGCGTATGTGCTCCTGCTCCTAAAAGTTCCGGTCTTTCACAGGTAGACAAATGATACTTCATAAACAGACTGAAGGTCTCCTCATCCATTGCATTTAAGACAGGACGAATATAATCAGCCGGACCGTCCGCCGAAATAATCTGTATTCTTTTAAGACATGCAGCCTTATTTAACTTATCAATATCCTCAAGCCGCACATAATCATACAAATCTTTTTCCTCGGATACACAATGAAAATCTGAATTTAATCTCCCATCTTCCATACAGGCTTTTACATTATTTTCTTTAAATCCATACGTTAAAACGCTATATTCGTTCATACAATAGGCAACTAAAATCACCCCGCCTGCCTTTGTAACCCGCTTTGCTTCTCTCAATGCTTTTAATTTGTCTTCAAAACTGTATAAATGATACATCGGTCCAAATATTAGTATCATGTCAAAGCTTTCATCCTGAAACCTTGAAAGCTTCATTGCATTTCCCTGATATGCCTTTACACTGCTTCCCTTTTTCTTTAAGATTCCCAGATTATATTTTACCAGTTCCACAGCAGTCACATCATATCCTTCTTCTGCCAATGCCACGCAATATCTTCCGGTACCAGCACCAACATCTAAAATCCTGGCATCGGACATTTCCTTCAAGTATTTGTGTATATATCTCATGGAAGTAATAAATTCTACCTGTCCATGCCGTCTGGTCAGGCGCTTATCCTCATTAAATTTGTTGTAGTATTTTTCCAGTTCTGTCATAATGACATCTATCCTTCCGGTAATTCATAACAAATCTCAATGACTTTCATTTTATCTCTCAAAGTCCATACACATCCTTACATCCGTATATGGGCGGACATAGCCGTCTGCCGCCTTAACATGTTCCGGATGTATCTGATATCCTTTTAGTGCTTCCTCATTCTCTAAAAGACTGTCCAACATAACATCTGCATTAGAAGAAGCAAGCGGTTTTATATTGACATCCAGACTGATCAACCCTGGAACTACACCAACCAATGCCTCTAAATTTGCTTTCATATCCTCTACAATTTTTTTCTTTTCACCGTCATCAAATGTTTCCTTTAATCTCCATAAAATCACATGACGTACCATAACAATGCTCCTTTTGCTCAAAACATTTTTATTTCTCAGTTAAATCTTATTACCAATTCCTTTTATTCTGCTTCTGATTCAGTCTGATATTTTTCAAATTCCCGTACAAGATTCTGCACTTCCCCTAGCAACTCTGTAGCCTGCTGTGCTTCTGTTTGATTGTTCAGGGTGCACACTTCTACTTCCTTGGCACCGGCAGCTACTTCCTCACTGATTGCAGACAACTGGTTAATATTATCTATAATCGTATTATTTGACTGCACCAAATTTTTTATCTTTCCATCAATATTTTCTACATGCTGCGTCAATGTATCCATATTGCTGCGAATTGCTTCAAAACCATTCGTTGCATTTTCAACCATCTGATTCTGCTGATTCATTTCATCAATAGAAGATTGTACAATCTCTGCTGCATCCTGTGCATTCATATTTAATTCCTGTATAATACCGGCTATCTTTTCGGTAGACTGCTTCGTCTCTTCCGCCAGACTCCGGATCTGATCGGCTACTACCGCAAACCCTCTTCCGGCCTCACCTGCTCTTGCACTTTCAATAGAAGCATTCAATGCCAACAGATTGGTCTGACTGGAAATAGAAAAAATAACCTCCGTAATCTGTTGAACTTCCTGCGCTCTGTTTTGTAATTCCTCCATGGATTGTGCCATACGAGAATTCGTTTCACCCATGGATTCTGCATTTTTCCGAATATTATGAAAAACTGCCATATTTTCTCCTACCACTCTTGTAGAATCCGTAACTGCATTCACCATAGTTCTGGTATATTCCGCTGTTTCGCCAATCGCATCGTTAATCACTGTTGTCATTCTGGTCTGCTCCTGAATGCTTTCAACTGTTTCCTGAATTCTATCAGAAATCTCCTTAATAGAAGTATGTACAATATCTGATGAGTCTCTCAAATTATCCAGTAGGGCATCCGTATCATTCACTTCCGACTTTACGCTCTGGGAAATCCGAAGAACATCCTGAAGAATATCATTTTGTACGTTTTTCTCCTCTTTTACTGATTGAACCATATCATGCATAAACTTTTTAACAAGTACGGCTATAATATGAATCACAATGATAACTTCAATATTTACAACACTGCCAGTAAGAGGGGTACCATCCGCAGTAAATAGATCCCCCTTTATCACCCAAATAATAATACGGGCAATAGATAAAATCATGACTGTTACAAAATTGATCTTTTCAAATTTAATATCATCATATAATATCATAGCAATCAGAACGGGATAAATATATGTATATACTAATATACTCTTTCCTGTTATTATTAGATAACCCCACCCAACCAGAAATGTAATTATTATAATATATCTTAATTTTTCACTAAATTTGTTCTTTAAATAAACAATCCAACTTGATACTAAACCGCCAAGCAAAATGATTATTGGAATAATTCCTAATTTTCCATAACTCGTTGACACAACAAATGCCTGAACAAACAATCCAAACAAAAGTAATACTTCTATAAATGTGATGCTGATCAAAGCTGTCTGATTTACCTTACGTATACGGTTTTTCTGCGTACTATACCGGTTTTCCTGTACAGTATCTGTCTCTTTACTTTTTTTCTCCATAACTTTTCCTCCCGTTATTATATAACCTTCTATTATTAAAATTCATGTTTAATATAGTATATCACATTTTCTCTTAACATGCAAAAAACAGTTTCTTTTATCAGCTCTGAAAAGCAAACTCCTCTTTTACTTAAGTCCGTTAAATAACATGCCATTTTAATCAACTACAGATATTTTTCTGTATTTCATCACTATTACATCCATTATACTTTTTTCTTCATAAAATAAGAAACAGACCCTCATCAATCAGGCTTTAAATTAAGCTTATAGGGGTCTGTTCATATTTAAGTATCTAATTTTCATAAAATATCTAAATTACCGTACCGCCTGAAATGCTTCCTCCAAATCTTCAATAATATCGTCAATGTTTTCTGTTCCGATAGATAACCGAATCGTGTTCGGTCGGATTCCCTGATCTGCCAATTCCTCTTCATTGAGCTGGGAATGGGTAGTAGATGCCGGATGGATCACTAAAGACTTCACATCTGCTACATTTGCAAGCAGGGAAAACAATTCGAGATTGTCGATGAAATCCTTTGCTTTTTGTTCATCACCCTTTATTTCAAATGTAAAAATAGAGCCTCCTCCATTTGGGAAATACTTTTTATAAAGTACTTTTTGTTCTTCATCCTCTGCTACCAAAGGATGATGTACCTTCTCAACCTGCGGATGGTTATTTAAATATTCTACAACCTTTAATGCATTTTCCACATGTCGCTCTACCCTTAAGGATAGGGTCTCCAGACCCTGAAGAAAGATAAATGCATGAAACGGGGAAAGGGTTGCACCTGTATCGCGAAGCAGGATTGCACGGATTTTGGTTACAAATGCTGCGGCACCCACGACTTTGGTAAAACTGATGCCGTGGTAGCTTGGATTTGGCTCTGTAAGGGACGGAAACTTTCCGCTTGCCTCCCAGTCAAACTTGCCACTGTCAACAATTACACCGCCAATTGTGGTCCCATGTCCACCAATAAACTTTGTTGCAGAGTGTACAACAATATCCGCACCATACGCAATTGGACGAACCAGATACGGGGTAGCAAATGTATTATCGATCACCAATGGAATTTTATGCTCGTGGGCAATTCCCGCAATCCGCTCAATATCCACCACATCTGAATTGGGATTCCCCAATGTCTCAATAAATACCACTTTTGTATTCTCTTTGATCGCACCCTTCACTTCATCATAATCAAAGGGATTCACAAAAGTCGTCGTAATCCCATATTCCGTTAAGGTATGTGCCAGCAGATTATAAGTACCGCCATATATGTTCTTCGCTGCCACAATATGATCCCCGGCATGTGCCAGATTCTGGAAGGTATAAGAGATTGCTGCGGCACCGGAAGCAACTGCCAGTGCTGCCACACCCCCCTCTAATGCTGCAATTCTTTGTTCAAACACATCCTCTGTGGGATTAGTCAGTCTTCCGTAAATATTGCCTGCATCACTGAGGTTAAATCTCGCTGCTGCATGTTCACTGTTTTTAAATACATAGGAGGATGTCTGATAAATCGGTACTGCTCTTGCATCAGTAACCGGATCCGGCTGTTCCTGCCCTGCATGTAATTGTAATGTTTCAAATTTTAAATTTCTTTGTGCTCTTGTCTTTTTACTCATAATCTTATCATTCCTCCCTATGCTTTCCATTGTTTGCAGTTTCTCATCCTTATAGGTATTGGTTAATTCCCTATATTTCCTATCAATTTACAAGGATATATTACCACTTTTTTCCCTATCTGTCCAGTAGGAAATATAATCAACAATCCCGCTGCAAGCAACGAGGCATCAATCTATCCCCAGATACAGTTTTACAGACGCTGCCGCATTGGCTCCGTCCGCCACCGCAGTCACTACCTGCCGCAGTGCTTTCGTACGAACATCACCAGCCACAAAAAAACCTTTTGCAGAAGTTTTTCCTGTCTCGTCTGCAACAATATACCCTGCAGCATCCAGATTTACCACCTCTTTCACCGGGGTCGTCATCGGAATCATGCCGACTGCCACAAAAATACCGTCCACATTCAGTTTTTTCCCATCTTCCAATTGCAGTTCCTGAACTCTGTCTGTCCCGATAACAGCCGCCGGTTTTGCCTCTAACACAAATTCTACATTTTCCTTTTCTCTAAGCTTCTCTACGGTTTTAGCAGATCCACGGAATTCGTTTCTCCTATGCACAAGATACACTTTACTGCAAAGATCTGCCAGATATAAAGCATCATCCAATGCCGTGTCACCACCACCTATCACAGCCGTTGTTTTTCCCCTATAAAATGCTCCGTCACAAGTTGCACAATAGGATAATCCTTTACCGGCAAATTCATTTTCACCTTGTACTCCCAAATGGCGGTGTACCGCTCCCGCTGCATAAATAACGGACTTAGTCTCAACCACATCACCATTCTTAAAATGAACCTTCCATTTTCCGTCTGCAAACTCAAAGATTTGGGCTTCTCCTTCCTTAAACTCCACGCCAAGATTTACTGCATGTTCCCGGAATTTTTCTCCTAAGTCATATCCGTTAATACCTGCAAATCCAAGATAGTTATCCACTAAATTGCTCTCTGCAATCTGACCGGTTCCATAAAAAACTTTTTCTGCTACAAGCACGTCCATATTTGCCCGTTTCGCATAAACCGCAGCAGACAATCCCGCCGGTCCACTGCCAATGATCAATACATCTAACATACTTTTTACTCCTTATCCGTATCTATATCGGTAACTACTGTTTCTTTATCCATCAAATGTTCTAACTTCTGCCTCAAATAGGAATGATAGCCGTTTTCAATACTATACATTTCATAACCCTGATCCGCGTATTTAATTGCCAGATCATTACTGGCCTGCCCGGTATGGCAGATCAAATAGACAGGCTTATTCTTGGGAATCTCTGCAATATGCTCCTCAAATTCCTTCCAATAAATATTGACTGCTCCCGGATAGGTCTCCTTTTCGTACTCCTCCCTGCTTCGCAGATCAACCACTAGCTTTTCCCGGTTGTCCTGTTCTAACTCCTCTATCGTCTTCTGAATCATAATAACTCCTTATACTGCATATCATCTGATATAATAAAAATATTCTTTATTATATAAATATTATACAGTTTTATGCAAGTAATATGGTCAAATATTTCCATTTTTCAAAAATGCCTCCGGTGCATGGTTGAAATAATCATGCTTGCCCAGTATAACATCAACCGTTATTTTTCCATCCTTAACCAGACCGCTAGATTGCAAATCCATTTTTCCAGATACAGCTGGTAACCATAATCTGATTGTTCTGTAACAATCGTAAATGCTTCATAGATTTTCGATTTTTTACCATTCTTTAACCGTATATAAATTCCTGTTTTCGGTACTGTGGATTTCTCCTGCAGCTCACCTGATATTATCCAATAATTGATACTCTCTAAAGACACATTCATATCAAAGTTGCCGTCTGCATCACCATTTATATCTGAAATTCCTTCTAATTGTATTTCCGATCCCTGCATAATCGGAGGTGTCCTCATATATTCATCCAGATTCCGTTCTACCTTCTCAACAATCACTAAATCCGGCTGGTATGTTTTCATATATTCTGCAACCGGATAAGGCGTTCCCTTTGAAAAAAAAAGCTTCGGCAAACTGTTCTGCCATAAGGGTCAACAATATATTTCCAAAGGAATCACAAAACATCAAAAAAGTTCCTTCTCGTTTTGTCATCACATTTTGTCTGAGATAATCATTTTCTGTGTCCGTATAAAAGAGTCATCCATCCTCTCCAAATTAAAATCTAAAATAAATAAACGGATTGTATAAGATGAAAGCCGAAGTGCAAGAAGCAGAAACCATTCAGAAATGTGTGGAACAGGCAATACAGGCAGAGCCCACGAAAGTGCAGACTAAGCAGAAAAATATGGAATTGTAATGGTAGTGGATGAGTGCTATAATGGTGGTGTAAAGAATTAAACAAATCGGAATTTGCAAGTAAATCCCTCAAACTTTCCCCATTTTTAAGGCTTTGTCGTGCCTGAAAACTTATGTTATGTATCATTTTCCCTTGTTTTTGCCCTTGCTGGGTATTTACAAGGGAAAACTTTTTTGCAGACCGTTCAATCGCTACCCACTACCTTATCAAGAAGTTTAGCAGAATTGCGTTTTGCCTCTCTGTCGGCATGAGCATATACATTCATGGTAATACTGATGTCAGAATGTCCTAACAGTTCCTGCACATCTTTTGGTTGTGCGCCATTAGCGAGCAGGTTGGAAGTGTAGGTATGCCTAAGTGCATGGAAGTGAAAGTTTTCAAATCCCGGCAGACGATTTTTTATCGTCCGGCAGACAATCCCTATCGTGCTTGGGGATTCGTATGCCCCATCCGGTCTTAAACATACAAGGGAAATTTCTGTGTAATCTTCGGGTATCTCTGTTGTACCGTCCAGATGGTACAGTTCATAATATACTCTGCTCTTTTCTGTCACTTCCTTGTAATAGTTCAGATGATAAAGCTGTCCGCACTGTAAACGCTGTCGGTGCTGTTCCTTTTTGGCTTTCCTCAAAATTCTGGTAAGCGTATCGCCAAAGTCTACAGTTCTTATTTTTTTCCGTTTTGTCGGTCCAATTTCCGTTTTGTGTCTTGCACCATTGTAACGGACACTTCTTCGCACTGTAAGGTATTGTTCCTCAAGGTTAATGTCCTGCCATGCCAGCCCGCATACCTCGCCAAGCCTCAGACCTGTGAAATAGGCTATCTGCATGGGCAGAATAGCAGGCTTATTCTTTTTTTCCAGATAAGCCATCAATTCCTGATACTGCAGAAATGTCAGCGGTGTGGTTTCGGAATCTGTGCTTTCCCCATCTGTGAATAAGTCGGCATTTTCAGACTTCCTCCTTAACACCACATATTGCATTGGGTTAAAAGTAATATACTTCTTCGGGAATACCGCAAACCGGAAAGACTGCTGTAATACAGCCGAAAAAGAATGAATATAATCCTTGCTGTACCCTTTTGAAGTAAATCCCCCGGCGGTGCCTCCAAATGTAAGAAGATCCAAAAACTGCTGTAAATGCTCGGATGTAACCGATTTCAGTTTACGGTTGCTGACAGGGTGCTGTTTAATTCTGTTAATCGTGAGAAGATAATTTTCAACAGTCCCATTACTCAATGTTCCCGTTTTCAGTTCTTCGTCTGCCCAGATGTCAAGAAGTGTTCCCAGCGTGATATTCTCCGTCTTTGCCACAAACTTCTTTTGTTCGTAATCCTCCATTGCCTTGCGGAGAAGTTTCTCTGTTTCTGACTTGCTTTCTGTTCCTGCGTACTCCTTCTGTACCAGATTGCCACTTTCATTCTCCACATAAAAGCGGTAGTACCATTTCTTTCCTTTTTTTCTTACAGAACCTTTTGCCATAATAAAACTCTCCTTTCCTAAACGCAATCTGTCATTGCGTTGGCAATCGGAACTGAAAAGATATGCTTGTTTGCGTGTAGGCATATCAGAACCCCGGTTGCCCTGTTACAAGGAATGTTCACTCAGCAGATTTTTCAGCCTTGTTTTCGCAAGCTCTGGCTCTTTGGCATATACCCTTACAATGTCGCTGATTTCACTTGTGCTGTTGATGAAACGCATAATCTCCCGCAGAAACATGACGTTGTTAAATTCCTGCTCGGATTCAAAGCCCATGACCTTTGACATCGCCTCGTTGAAATCCCCTCCCGTACCATACTCTTTTGACGCATGGGCAAGGGATTTGTTGAACATGTGGTACTCATAAAGGAACAAAAGCAGCAAATCCTTTGAGAAATTGCTTTCCCCCACTGGCATGTCCAGAGGAAAGTCTGCCATAATCCGGCTCATGGCGGATTCAATCTTAAAATCCCTGCTGTCCGACATATCCGCCCCCATATCCTCTGTTTCTCCCCGGAGCCATGCCGCAGATACATGGAGTGCGTCTGCCAATCCCTCGACAATCAGTTTCTTTGTGTTGTCAATGCTCCCATTCTCGTACCGCTGGATGGTGGTCTTGTTCACGTCCATCTGCTCAGCTACATACTGGAGGGGGAGTTTCAGCGACTTGCGGCGTTGTTTCGCCCTCGTACCAACAGTCCTGCGAAGTTCTTTCTTCTCCATCGTGACCTCCTTGCACTGTGTCCCCCCTGCTTATTATAAGCTGTTAAAAGGGAACATATCTCTTTGTTACATGACCATGATAACACATAAAAACAGATATTGCAATATGCAAAATTAAAATAACCGCAAAAAGACTTGACAAATAAAAGAAGATTATTTATCATAGATTTTGTAATGTTGCATAATGCAATATTATAAAGTAACAAGAAAGGGGGTATACGGATATGAGCAGGAATGGAAATGCAGGAAAAACAGGTTACCGGAAAAGAGGGAGGATATTTCTATGGCAGAGGTTAAAATTGGAATGACGATAGAGGAAGCGTCCGAATATACGGGCATCGGCAGGAACACCATGAGGAAACTGGTGGAATGGGAGAAAATCCCGGTGCTGTGGATTGGGCGGAAAGTAATCATACGCAGGGATGTGCTGGAGAGGTTCATGGCAATGAATGAGGGAAAAGACCTGCGGAACCGTCCGGAAGTAAAAACTGTCCGGACATGATAAGAGGCAGCCATAACGGCTGCCCCCATTGGCAATCAGACCGAAGTCCTGATATACCTACACGCAAGATAAGTGTATCACAGACTTCTCTGATTATCAACCGAAAACTTTCTTTAGGCAGGGCAGGAATGGTGTAGTTTTGGTGTAGCAATGGTGTAGTTTTTTTCTACACCGTTCCTACATCATTTTTTGAAATCCTACACCATTCCTACATCATTTGGGGCAAAGCCTACATCAAAACTACACCACGACAGGGGAAACAATGGGAAAAGTGCCTGCACCTATGCTTGCACTCTGCCTGCACCGGATTTTTGAAAAACAGACAGATGCTTGCACCTGTGCCTGCACTTTTGGGAATTATGCTGTCACTTATGCTTGCACCATGCTGTCACTTCTGATTATCCGCAATATTTCAGACATGCAGTAAAGGGGTGTAGATTTTTTTCGGCAGGAAAAAAGACAGGGCTATAGGTACAGATAAAACGCCCGCTTGGATAAGCCCCCGGCAGGGCTCTCGGAGAGCCCCCGCATTTTTGGCTTGACAAAAATGCTAGGGGGTTATCATTATCGGCAGAGCCGAAATGATAACCGCAGCCCGCCACGTTCCCATCAGCCGAAAGGAAAATCGGAAACATGAAATGATTGATAAGGAAACCAGCCGGGCAGGGAATGACGGATAAGAAAAAGTTCCCCTCCGGCAGAGAGGAGGATGGAATGGATGATGTATCATACAGCGTCCATATCAGCAATGGGAAAAGTGCCATCAACAGCAAAGGCAAGCTGTCCGGTGTGGCAAAACACAATCTGCGGAAATACCGTTCAAAAGAGTATGACAGGGAGAACATTGTCCTGCTCTTTGGTAGCACAAACCTCCTACGGGACGTGAAAAAAGTCTACTGGGACACTTTTGCAGAGGCACTGGAACAATATAACCAAAAGCAGACAAGGACAGACCGACGGATTGATGATTATTTTGAACATGTATCGGATAAAAACCAAGACATGGCAGTGGAGATTATTTTTCAGTGCGGGGATAAAGACTTCTGGGAAAACATCTTTATAGAAACCGATAACGAAAAAGAGAATAAAGAAAATATCTGCAAGGTATATAACACCTTACTGGAGCAGTTGCGGAAAGAAATGCCGGATTTTAAGGTTGCCAATGCGGTGGTTCATTTTGACGAGGCGAGCCCGCACATGCATGTGGTGGGTGTCCCCATAGGCAGGGGATTCAAGCGTGGGCTGGAGACAAAAGTTTCCAAACGTTCCGTTTTCACTCCGAAAACATTGGAAAATATTTTGCAAAACAGTCTGCGTCAGACAGCAAGTATAGAAATGCTTATCCACTTCGGGGTGCTTGTAAAAGATAAGCAGAGAGGGAAAAACCATGACCTGAGCGTTACGGAATATAAGGTGCAGCAGGAAACAAAGCGGCTGGATATGGTGATGGGATTCCTCAATGAAAAACAGGACAGGCTTTTTGATACAAGCAATCGTTTGGAACAGACTGAAAAAGAGATTTCAGAGACGGAAAGACAGTTATCCGACACGAAAATGGAACTTGCCGAAACAGAGAAAGATTTGATACAGATAAAAACAAAAAGCAGGGAAACGAAACAAACGCTGTTAGCAGAACAGGAAGAAATAAAGCAAGAAAACCTGTTAATAAAAATAGATACGCTTACCCTGCATTCCGATAAAGAGCGGATTTTGCGTGATGTCCGAAAAGCGGCAGACGAAAAAGAACAGCTACAGGCAAAAAAGGAGGGGCTTTTGGAGGATATCGGGGTGCTGGATAAGGAATTTGAAAAGCGGCTGGATTTCATCAATGTACTGGATAAACTCAAAGCAATCCTTTATAAACTGTTATCCATGATTCCGGTGGTACGGGAGTTTGCAAGGCTTGTGGAAGAAAAGAGGGATATACGAGCAGCCTCCCCTTATGGCTATACCTCTCTCGGCAGACTGTTAAGGGAGTACCGTACCCCTCTCCCTCGGTATGACAGGCTTGTCATCTTCCCGGATATTGCCTCGTGGCAGACTTCCAAAGGGGAAGTGCTTCCGGTGTATGAGGATTATAACGGACGGGGAACGGATTATAGGCTGGCGGGATCCTGGAATGTGCAGACGAAACAAGCCATAAAAGTTTCTGAAATAAGGGAGGAAATCATACCAGAGAATCGGACATGCACGCTGGAACAGGCAGAAGTGTATGTGAAGGCAGTGGAGAGTTTTATGGAGGAAATGAATCCTACCGAAAATGCAAAACATAACCGTTCCACGCATAGACCATATAGTGTGAAATATGAACGAGACAGATAAGTTTAGAAATCTGTCAATAACTGTCATTAAGAAATGATAGCATATGTGGTAAAATGTGGGACAACAATTTGAACTGTCTCACAATTTAACAAAAATATAAATAAAGGTTGACTGTAGTAGTACGATATGCTAATATAATACATGCAAAGGATGACAGTAGTCGCACAATAATGTTGGAGGATAATATGAGAAAAGTTACATTGCAGCCCAGCGAAAGGATTTTAATGGAAGAACTCTGGGAGGAGAATCCACAAACAATTACACAGCTGTTTCATACATTGAATGAAAAACGTGACTGGACAAAAAGTACGGTCAGTACAATGTTGAATCGAATGAGCAAAAAAGGTCTCTTGAGATTTGAGCAGGGAAGAAAAGCAAAGTTGTATTTTCCTGCTGTTGAACGGGAGGCAGTTAATTTTGCTGAAACGGAGAGCTTTTTAGACTGGGTATTTAAGGGTTCTGTCAGTATGATGATGAGCACCCTGTTAAAAGAGCGGAAACTAAAACCGGAAGAAATACAGGAACTGTATGACATGTTAAAGGAGGCGGAGAAATAAAATGCTGAACCAGATTATCAGTTCATCTATCATAATATTAGTGGTATTATCGATCCGGAGTTTATGTGGGAAATATATCGGACAAAGATTCAAATATGCGCTATGGCTTGTCATTGCAGTAAAATTGCTTATCCCAATGCCTTTTGAAAATCCGATAAATGTCATAAACTATTTTCCGCCAGAGAGTAATGCCGTAGTTCGTATAATAGAAAATAATAGGAGTGAAGATATTTCTGCTATTGCAACGGAGAATACGCAACAGGCATCTTCCGTGAATGAGGGAAAAGAGAAAACACCTCTGGTAAATAATAACGATGCTATTCCAAAAACAGAATCCATAAGGCCAAATGTTAGCATAAAAAATAAAGCAAGCGGGGTTCAGGTTTTAAAGTGGATTTGGATAATTGGAATTGTTTTTTTTACAGACTATCTATTGATAGGCAATATTATTTTTTGTGTTAAATTAAGACGGAAACGTAAGTATATCGGAAAATACCGTGACGCATTACCGGTTTATATAACGCCTCTTGTCTACAGCCCCTGTTTATTTGGAATAATAAAACCGACAATTTATCTTCCGGATGGCTGGAGGATTAATGAGAAGTACAGAAATTATATCCTTTTACACGAATGGATCCATTACCGCCACAATGATATGCTCTGGTCTTTGATAAGGTCTATTTGCCTTATCATCTACTGGTTCCATCCCCTTGTGTGGATTTCCTGTATTTTATCAAAACGGGACTGTGAGACAGCATGTGATGAGGGCGTTATGGCAGAGCTTGGTGATGTTAAAAAAGCAGATTATTGTCAAATGCTTGTGGATATATGCGCCATGCTTTCAAAAGGCAGCAGAAACTATTTATTAATGCAAGAGTTAAGAGGAGGACACCGGGAAATGAAGACAAGATTATCATTATTGATAAAAAAATCTTTACCTATAACATGGATGATTATACTGGTGGCAGGAATATCTGTGGGAGCGTTGGGGTGTACTTTGGGAACCAGAGCGGTTACTGATACAGAATCCAACTATGAGAAGGAACAAGAGAAGGTACAACCGATAAGTATGGATGAACCGGAAGGGACAGTAACATCGATATCGGTTACTGAAGTAAAGCCGGATCTGACACAGGGTACTGGAGCAGATGGTGCAATGCTGTATTATGCAGATGAAAACAGGATTATTTTCGGCGGGTCTTTCGGACTTTTTGTATATGATACTGCAAATCAAAAAATGTTTAGAAGCGTGGATTTGGTTGCTATCGGCTGTTCGGATACACAAGGAGATAAATATTGTGAAATTCAGGTATCAGACGATGGGCAGCAGGTCTATCTGCATCCTATGAACATAACAGATATGTATATTTATGATGTGGGAAAAAACAGTCTGAAAAAAGAAACCTATGATTTGACAGGAATCTCTTTGTATTCGGGTGTTGAGAAAGGCAACGGGGCGGCAATCTATCAGACTCTTGAAGGCCAGGAGCAAATTTTTCTATCCCATTCATGGAATGAAATAGGACAGCTTGGATATGGTAAATATACAAGTGGAAAAGATGCTCCAGAACCCATAAAGAAATTTTTTGCTCCGGATGAATATAATAAGGCTAAATTGCTGGCATCCTCAGATTTACACGGATTAAAAAAAGCAGAAATGATGTTCCATGGAAGAATGTACACTTGTGAATCCACAGAAGCGCTACAAAAACTGGAAAAGATAATCAGTCAGACTGAAGCCATAGATGCTCCCGCATGTCCTTTTCATGATGCATTGTACCTTACAAAAGAGGATGGCAGTGTGGGCGTGATTTATCCAGCAACAGACAGCTGTAATTCCATTCTGACAGCAGACGGGTATGTTGAATTTGGTAATTCTGATAATAGTCAATTGTGGAATATATTGGGATGGAACCCTGAGAATTTGTGGTAGTTTTTAATATGTACTTGATTTTGTAAAGAAAGAACTGTTGAAAAGATATGGGAGTATATTGAATGATATGATATACTGTCTATGTTGTTGAAAATGATAAATTCAGTTGTCCTCTGGGTTTTGTACTATTATATTGATATTTTGGAAGTAAATAACAAACAAAGAAAAATGGTTAAAATCATGTTTATCAAGGTTTTAACCATTTTTGATTTTATTATACGTCCAGACTATCCTCAGCGTCTATAAATATCTGCATTTCGTTATTTAGATAAAGCCTTGCATATTCAAGCGGATTGTCTATTGCCATAGCATTTAGCACATGATCCGTCCATGCTGTGGTCTTTAATCCTTCTTCTGCCTTATTACAATCAATCCGTAATATATAGCCATCAAATGTAGTAATATCAATACTGTTATGGTACATATTGTACCTTGCGTATAGTAATTTCATTTTTATCTGTCCTTTCATGATTTTTATAAGCATATCAAATCAGTCCCCACGCCGTAATTGTTTTGTGTTATAATGTGTTGTAGGTTTTTCTTTCCCTTAAATTTTCCCTTATTAGGGCTTGTAACATCAAGGGGAAGGAAATAACATAAGGGATAGTCTAAGGGAAAGCTCACCTCGTACAAATTTAGTGTTTTTAATGGTTAGAGCAATTTACGATAACAAAATATAACAGTTATTAAATCCCTTAGATTTTTTGAAAACCCAATCGGGAGTTGGAGAGTAGGAAGAAATGAAGTTATCATATAGAAAAGCCGTTAATGATGATGCAAATTTGCTGATTTATATTTACAATTCTTCATTTTATGATGACTATATTCGGTATGGAGAATGTCCTGCCTATGGAAAAACGAAAGAAGAAATGGAATTATCCATCAAAAATTTCACCAAATATATTATAATGAGCGACGATACCCCTGTTGGAGTAATTTCTTTTGATAAAAAAGAAGACGGACAGTATTATCTTGGTTGTTTATGTATTATACCAACATATCAAGGAAAGGGAATAGGTACGCAAGCATTTCAATATATGTGTTCTATTTGTCCTGATTGGAAACAGATTACTCTGGTTACACCTGCTGACAAAGAACAGAATATAAAATTTTATACTGAAAAATGTGGTTTTAGCGTGGCGAATAAAGTAATGGATGGGAATGTAGAAGTTGTAAGTTTATGCATGAATCGCTAAATTCCAGTTTGTATAAAGAATTAAATAATGGTTATTAGTTATGAGCGGTAAAGCTAGTTATGTTGTCTCTCTTTATTTTAGTAAAACCACTACAGAGACAGTGCATGATAAGTTAAAACGTATAATAATTAACGGCTACATACATAGAAAAATATCATAATGATTAAAAAGTCCTTAACAAATTGCAACAGGCTTGACCACTTTATCTGTATTACCGCTTTTTTCACATCTACATAAATAATTTCCATAACCTTATCATTATATGTTCCGGTTAATCCATCGTCACCCTCCGTAATCCGGTAACTCCCTTCCGCATCCGCCTTTATTCCAAAAACGGTTCACAGACACCATGCCAGCATACAACTTAAAAATACTCTTTTGTTTAATAATCTCATATTCGTAATTTCTCCCTTCATATTTACAATTTCTTAGGCGATTGCGAAACTCTGTTTTCGTTACCGACCGTTGTACAATATAAACAATATCAACACTGGGCACAAGCCAAAACACCCTGCTTATGATATTGTTTATTCTCCCTCCCTTCTGCCACCCCCATTTCCCACCCTTATAGTAATAATCCAATTAAAATATCTATTGATTATCTGGTAGGAAGAACAAATAAAAAAAATATGAATAAGTAAAGGAAACTCTGGGAAAATTCATCTTGTATTTCTTATGGATTTATGCTACGATACCACCAAGCAAGTAAATATCTAAATAATCTAATATCTTTTATCAGAAAGTACCAGTAATTCTTGCTTATAATCCCATATTTAATTTAAAAGCAGGAATTTGAGAATCAAACAGATGTAAAAAAGTGCAAAATATTCGCTTCTGAATCCTAAACAGATTCGTCACGAATACAGATAATGCGATAGATGTCAGCTGCGTTTCTTTCAGTTTCGTGGTAATGCAATCCATACCATAGGTTGCGAAATACTGCCATTAATATTAACTCATTTTTCTCTCGTAATCCTGCAACTCATGAAAAATATTATCTATAAAAACTGTATTCTCTTCTATTCGATAAAGCATAAAATATCGATGTGACAAGAAATTTATCCTCCGATATCCCAATTCCTTAAGCTTTGGATTATCACAAAGCTTCAAACTTCCGGCAACTCTTGACAAGCTTACCTTCGTTTCCTCAAAATCATCAAGCAAATTTTCTGTAGCCTGATCACTCTTCTTTTCAAATAAAAGGTAAGTAACAAATCTTTCAAGATCCTCCTCGGCACCTTCCATCATAACAACCCTATAATCCATACTTTGACCTCATGTCAGAAACCACATCATCTGCATCTCTGTAATTTCCCTGCTCTCTGGATTTTTTTAGTTTTGCAAGCATAGCTTCTTCGGTCATTGGTGCATATGAATTAGGTTCTGCCTGTCTCTTAATTTCAAAAGGAAATCCATTGGCAGCAATGGCCTGTGTCAAAAACATTCTTATCGCAGTCGTTGTATCCGTTCCCAAATCCCGAAACAAAGCATCTGATTTTTTCTTTAAATCATCTTCTACTCTTACCTGAATCGTACTGGCCATGATTATCACCTCCATTTTACTTCATTTCTTCTCTATTATAATGCTGAATCATTACTAAATCAATACATTCATATTAAAAATTATCTTGTATTTCTTATGGATGTATGCTACGATACCACCAAGCAAGTAAATATCTAAATAATCTAATATCTTTTATCAGAAAGTACCAGTAATTCTTGCTTATAATCCCATATTTAATTTAAAAGCAGGAATGAGTGTATAACTGTATTGCTACAATCCGGTGCATATTTGTCATTCCTGCAAAAGGAGGAATGCAAATGCAAAAAGACATAAGAGAAAAACAATTAGAGGAATGGTCCGGACCTAAAACATTACTCGATATGCTTAATTTGAGGGAAAGAGAATTCCTGAAACCATTTCTACTGGATTATAAGATTATGGAAGAAAATGTATTGAAACACGAAAAGGAGGATAATGGTATGGTTACAATTGGCGAAGCATTAGTAAATCGAGGTATTGAGCGGGATATCGAGCGGGGTGTTCAGGCATTGATATTGGACAATCGCAATAGGGATGAATCAGAGGAAGATATTATTATAAATCTTCAAAAAAGATTTCACTTAAGCAAAGAAGATGCCACAAAATATACTGAACGTTTTTAACTCAAAACATGATTGAATTCCATCAAAAAGAGGGGCTGTTAACAACCCCTCTTTTCTACAAGTCAAAACATTCTATCTTCCTTACATCATTTCATCAATCATCGCAAGCACTTCTTCGCCTAATTTTTTAGACAGCTTCCGTGCATCCTCTAATGAGGTTCCCTTTACGCCATAGTAAAACTTAACCTTCGGTTCTGTTCCGGAAGGTCTTACACATAACCATGCATCTTCTGAAAGGTCGTAATAAATTACATCTGAGTTTGGAAGTCCGGTCGGTGTCACTTCACCGGTCACCATATTTTTAATGGTATCCACCTTATAATCCCTTGCGTACAGTACGTCATATTTACCGATCTTGACAGGTGTATTCTCCCGCAGGATACTCATAATCTCCTGAATCTTTTTAAGACCCTCAATCCCCTTTAAAGAAATGGACTGAATATCATCAATACAATAGCCATACTTCTCATACAGATCAAGCATCGCATCCCATAATGTCTTACCCTGACTCTTAAAATAAGCTGCCGCCTCGCATAATGCCATCGTCGCAACAATTGCGTCCTTATCCCTGGCATGGGTTCCGATTAAGCAGCCGTAGCTTTCCTCAAAGCCAAATAAATAGGTTCCTTTTCCGCTTGTCTCAAAACCAAGGATCTGCTGCCCGATGTATTTGAACCCAGTCAGCACCTCAATTAACTTAATGTTATATCCCTTTGCAATTTCATCCGCCAGATTAGAAGTTACGATTGTCTTAATCAATGCCCCATCCTCTGGAAGAGAACCTTTCAATGCCTTCATCTGACCAATTTCATAATCTGCTAATAAACATCCGGACATATTACCGGTTAAGGTGATATATTCCCCTGTCTTTGTATCTTTAACATATACGCCTAAACGATCCGCATCCGGATCGGTAGCAAGCACCAAATCCGCATCCTTCTCCTTTGCAAGCTTAAGGGCTAATTCAAATGCCTCTGCCGCCTCTGGATTTGGATAACTTACCGTTGGAAATTCTCCGTCTGGTAATTCCTGCTCCGGTACGACATACACATTCTCAAATCCGATCTCTTTTAAGATTCTTCTTGCAGGAATATTTCCGGTTCCATGAAGAGGTGTATATACGATTTTGATATCTTTGCCGTACTGGTCAATACAATCCTGATGCAAAACAAGCTTTTTCAGCTCTGCAATATAGGCATCATCTACTTGCACTCCAATGGTTACATAAAGTCCTGCCTTTTGTGCATCTGCCTTGTCCATTGTCATACAGGTTGATAAATCTGTGATTGCCTTGACCTCATCCATGATTCCACTGTCATGGGGCGGTGTAATCTGTGCTCCATCCTCCCAATATACCTTATATCCATTGTATTCCGGCGGGTTATGACTTGCCGTAACATTAATACCCGCTACACAGCCTAAATGGCGGACTGCAAAAGACAGTTCAGGAGTTGGACGCAAGGATTCAAAACGATATGCCTTAATTCCATTTGCAGCAAGACAAAGTGCGGCTTCTTCCGAAAACTCCGGTGACATTCTTCGGGAATCATAGGCAATCACAACTCCCTTATTCTCAACACCCTGTTTCTTAATATAGTTAGCAAGTCCCTGTGTTGCACGGCGCACCACATATATATTCATCCGGTTAATGCCTGCACCAATAACTCCTCTTAAACCTGCCGTACCAAATTCCAGATCCGCATAAAATCTTTCTTTGATTTCGTCTTCATTATCTTTGATTGCACTCAGCTCTTTCTTTGTGCCCTCATCAAAATACGGATTATTCATCCACTCCTCATAAATCTTTTTGTAGTCCATTATTATAAACTCCTTTCATATATCAACTGTCTCACCATATTCACACGACAAAACAGATTTTCCCTTGTTTCATTAACTTCCGCTTTGCTCCGGTTGAAACTATTCAATCAGGCTGGATATAGAAACCAGTTCCTCATACTTTAAATTGGAATCTTTTCCGTCATCTGTGAAAGTTACTGTATAACTTTTTGATAAATATCCTGCCTTACTAAGGGTAATTATATGACTTCCTGTGACCTTTGTAAAGGAAATTGGAGCAATTCCGATATATTCACCATCAAAATAAACACTTGCACCGGACGGAGTGGAAACGGTAACCTTATTTTTTGTTTTCTTTCCTGTGTCTGTATTCGGCGTTTTTGTGGTATCACTCTGCGTCGTTGTAGTCTCTGTTGTTGTTCCGTTCTCTGTCGTCTTTTTGGTATTGTTCTTTTCTGTAGTCGAAGCTGAATCCTTCTCTGTCTTTCCATCCTTTGATGTCAGTTTATATTCTTTTATCTTATACGCATAATTTACATTAAATGAAGCACTATAGCTGTCATATCCTTCTGCCGTAATATATATGTTATGCTTGCCATAAACCATATCGATAGCACCCTCTGTATTGATTCTTTTACCGTCTAAATACACAGCGGCATCACTTGGTGTTACTTTAAACAAAACAGAACCCATCTGTTTGGGTTCAATGGCAATATCAGCCAAGGACACATCAATCTCCTGATTCCTGATGACTTTCACCGCCTTTGTTCCAACATCATCACCCTTTGCAATCCGAAGTGTATACTCACCTTCCCGAACCGTCAACAGCATATCCTCTGTAACCGGCACGATCACATCATATCCAATCTCCACCATTCCGCCAACATAGGAGGCATAATCAGACAATCTGACATAGCCATGCCCCAGCTCTACATATATGGAACAAATGATATCGTTATATAGCCAAAGTGTGATCTGATCCTCCGAACATATTTCATTTACTTCAATTTCATCATTGTTGGAAAATGCACTGGCACTATCACTCATCTGATATGTGGTTCCGTTTACCGTAACCGTCTGCTTCACATTATCTACAATCGCTCCGGAAACCTCTTCCATCTTCTGCACCTTTTCGGCATTACTTATATGAAGTGAGATTAATTTATCCCGGTTGCTGTCATAAACAATATCTACCACACTTCCCAGCTCAATCTGTGTCATTGATACTATACTGCCGTATTTATCCTTTACATCCGCACCGCCATTATAACTCAAAGTTACCTCGGTAGTATAATTAACTGCCCGCAGTGTGATTTTCTCATTTACCTCATCACGGTTTGTTATAATCGCAAACATGGTAATCTCATTGACAGGCTCCACCTCATCATCATATACCGGTGCCATAATCTTTTTTCCACATCCGGCAGATAAAAAACACATACACATAAATATCAATAGCAGTTTCACATATTTTATCATGATCCTTTTTTTCTTATTCATCTTCTGCATTCTCATCTCTTTGCCTTGCCACGCTTTCTAATTCCAAATAATCTTTAAAAGATGGTTTCTTGAAATACCTCTTTTATAGAGCTACACATAATTATACATAAAATCAGCATAAATGAAAAGCAAAATATTCTGAGAGCATTTTTCTTTTTTCCCGTTCCTGCAAAATAACATTTTCCAGTTTTTCTATATATTTCGGGGAAAGGAATGCCTTATTAGTATTATAATAGCTGTTTGCAATTTTCCAGAATTTTTCTGGATAGGAAAACAAAATGTACATATATTGATAATCTTCCTTTGAAAGCGGAATAATCTGATGATACATTTCAAATATCTGTTCTAACAGATCAAAATCAAAATGGTTCTTCTCCATCACTTTTCTGGCAAACTGATAGAGATCATCTAACTGATTTCCCTTTGAGAACCGTTCAAAATGTACAATTGCCTCATAACCCGAACCCATAATGATATTATGCTGGTTATAAGCTCCATGACAGATTCCATAATGATTCTGATATACCTGCTTAGTGGCCCCTCCATTTTCATTTTGTATAATATCTGCCATCATTCGGACACATTCCTGACCCTGCTGATAATACTCACTAAATACCTGTAAAAAAAGATTTTCAAATGCATTTTTCCGCTTTACTTTATTAATAAACTTCTGAATTTTTTTCAATTCCTTATTATGACGGATAAATACATTCTCTATATCCTTTTCGGTATCCTGCTCCTGTGTCTCTTTTTTCCGGTCCCACATCTCCTCCTTTTCTATTTTATTCACGATTTCCTCTGCTTTTACATTCTGTTTCGACATATTGAGAATTTCTTCTAAAATTGTTTCACTTATTTCATAAACATGGGAAATCTTCTCTAATTCCTCTCCATCCTCAAGTGCCCGCTTAATCTCCTCAATACGCCTTTTTTCCTTATCCTTCTGATTTTGTCTCCATGCTTCTCCAAAACGGGCCGCAACCTTTTTCCCATAGGTATGAAAAACTGCCAGCACTTTTACTCCCTGCAAAATACTGGAAGGGTTATACATATCACATTCACTTCCGTCAAAGTGCCTTTTTAGTACAAATGGCTGTCTGTATCTGTCACAGGTAATCAGCATTCCGTCTTTGTTCGGAATTAAGTCGTCCACATTTTCAAAACCTTCCTCTATAAATAATTGTTTTAATACATACTCCTGTTCCAGCCGGGTTACATTTCCCCGAAACGGTTCCAAAATGCGCAGTCCATCCTCTGTTGTCAAAATAGTGGCACCTCTTCCCTTTTTTGTACTTATAATCTCCATGTCATATCTATCATACACTTCAACGAGTTTTTCAGACATAAAAATATCCCCTCCTTTACTCTTTCATCTTATGAAGGGGATTTAAAAATTATCACAATTTTCTTAGCTGGGATATCTTTTTACCAGCAAGAGTTAACAATATTTCCTTCGTATTGTTCTCCGGATTTTCCAGTACACATTCCAATAAATAATTTAACATGGCACCCAGTTCTTTATCCGGTTTCATACCGATTTCTATTAAATCTTTTCCTGTTACTGCCAAATTTTTCAGATTCAGGCATTGGTCTTCTTCAATAATCTGACGGTAATATTCCTGCAGCTTCGCAAGGTTATCCAGCTTTTGCTGGCGCAGATAAGGACTTTGTGCCAGTGTATCCGCACGCTTAATCAATACATATTCTTCAAACAGATCTGCTCCCATTTTACTTAAAGATTTCCGAAAAGATTTTAGTGACGGTATCTGTCCCATTCCATAGTCATGCCAAAACACCAGACGTTTCACCCTTGCAACGGTTGCATTATCAAATTTCAGTCTTGCAAGAATGGACCTTGCCATTTTTGCACCTGCTTCATTATGTCCATAAAAATGGTCGCCCTTTTCATCGGAAGTTTTTGTAACCGGCTTTGCTACATCATGCAGCAGAGCTGCCCACCTTAACGTCTGCGTTGCCGGAACCCCTTCCACTACACGGAGGGTATGTTCTCCCACATGATACATATGGTGTACATTGTTCTGCGGTGTTTCCATCATTTTATCAAACTCTGGAAGGACAACTGCTGTCACACCCAGTTCATATGCCGTAAGCAGGCGGTTCGGATGTTCAGAAACCAACAGTTTTGTAAGCTCTACACGAATCCGCTCTGCACTAATGTCCCTCAAAAACACAGCCTGAGCCCTTATTGCTTCCTGAGTCCGTTCCTCTATTTCAAAATCAAGCTGTGCGGCAAAACGGACTGCACGTAAAATCCGCAGTGCATCTTCATCAAAACGTTCCCCGGGTTCTCCCACACATTTTATCACATGACGCTGTAAGTCGCCAATCCCGTCAAAATGGTCTATAATGCCTTCCTCTTCGTTATATGCCATTGCATTTATTGTAAAATCACGCCGTTTCATATCTTCTAACAGACTTGCTGTAAACGTAACCGCAGCAGGTCTTCTGTGATCCTCATATTTGCCATCCACCCGGTATGTCGTAACCTCATATCCTTCTTTCCCAAACATCACAGTTACCGTTCCATGCTCAATTCCGGTATCAATGGTTCTACGAAACAAGGCTTTTACTTCCTCCGGCTTTGCAGAAGTGGTAATATCCCAGTCATCTGGCTCTTTCCCAAGAATTGCATCCCTGACACATCCACCGACAATATATGCCTCAAAACCATGCTCCTGTAATGTATGGATAATCCGCCGGGCATTCGCCGGCATATTGAGTTTCATCATGTTCTATCCTCTTTTCATTTTTTATTTTATGATTCTTTTCCGTATCGAAAGGATAAAAAAGGAGCTGCACACCGGAATTTTCATTCAATGTGGCAGTTCCTTTCATTATATTCCATATATTATCATATATACTGCTTAATAAGCACGACCAAAATACACCATCTTCTTAGCAGGCTTGCCACAATGTACGCATACATTTCCTAATGTCTCCTGTGCAAACGGCATACATCGGGTAGACGCACCGGTCTTATCCTTAATTGCCTCTTCACAAGATGTCTCTCCACACCACATTGCTTTAATAAATCCCTGTTTACTCTCAATAATCTCTGTGAATTCTTCCCATGTAGCTGCCGTATGGGTATTTTCTTCTCTGTGTGCCAATGCCTTCTGATACATATCCTGTTGGATTGTTTCCAATAACTCTCCCACTTTCGGTTCTATCTCATCCATTGAAACTTCTATCTTTTCTCCGGTATCACGACGTACCAGCAATACCTTATTCGCCTCTATATCTCTCGGTCCGACTTCGATTCGGATTGGAATTCCACGCATCTCCTGCTCTGCAAATTTCCACCCCGGATTCTTGTCAGAATCATCTACCTTCACACGATAAGCAGCCAGTTTTTCTTTCAATTCGGCTGCCTTTTCCAAAACACCCTCTTTTTTCTGCATAATCGGAACAATCATAACCTGAGTAGGTGCTACTTTTGGAGGTAATACCAATCCGGAATTATCACCATGCACCATAATAATTGCACCAATCAATCTCGTGGTCATTCCCCATGAGGTCTGATGTACATATTCTAACTTATTATCTTTACTTGTATACTGAATTCCAAATGCTTTTGCAAATCCATCCCCAAAATTATGGCTTGTACCGGACTGCAATGCCTTACCGTCATGCATTAAAGCTTCAATCGTATAAGTCGCCTTAGCCCCGGCAAACTTCTCCTTCTCCGTTTTCTGACCACGGACAACCGGAATCGCAAGCACCTGTTCACAGAAATCAGCATATACATTTAACATCTGAATCGTCCGTTCCTCAGCCTCCCTGGCAGTTGCATGTGCGGTATGCCCTTCCTGCCACAAGAATTCTCTGGAACGCAGAAACGGTCTTGTCTCTTTTTCCCACCGTACAACCGAACACCACTGGTTATATACTTTCGGTAAATCTCTATAAGATTCTATCTCATTTGCATAAAAATCACAAAACAACGTCTCGGAGGTAGGTCTGACGCAGAGCCTTTCCTGCAATTCGTTTAAACCACCATGAGTTACCCACGCAACCTCCGGTGCAAAGCCCTCTACATGATCCTTTTCCTTCTGCAGCAAACTCTCCGGTATAAACATAGGTAAATATACGTTTTCCACACCGGTTGCTTTAAAACGCTCATCCAACTGCTGCTGAATCAACTCCCAGACTGCATAACCTGCAGGCTTGATCACCATACATCCTTTTACACTTGTATAATCAATTAAATCCGCCTTTAATACAACATCCGTATACCATTGTGCAAAATCTTCTTCCATGGAAGTAATCTGTTCTACTAATTTCTTGTCCTTTGCCATTTTCGTTCTCCTTTAATACATACCTCACGGGCACACTGCTTCCGCATCCGTGCTCTATGCGTACATTATAGCTTTATTCATTCTGCTTTGCAAGAAAAAATGTATACAGCTCCTTCCCGATCAAAACTCCCACCGGACCTAACAAAAAACCATATATTCCAAACAATCTGACTCCCGCATACATACTGATAATCGTATATAGAGGACGCATCCCTATCTGGTTACCCACCATCTTTGGTTCTGTAATCTGACGAACCAGCAGACAGCCCAGATAAGCGAAGAGTAAAACGCAGGCTTTTCCTATTTCCTTTTTCAACAGCAAAATGACTGTATAGGGCAGTAAGATCAGACCTGCTCCCAGTACCGGTAATGCATCCACAATTGCCACTAACGGACCAAACACCAGAAAATAGGGCTGTCCAATCAATAAAAATGCAAGCGTACAAAGAATCCCGTCTAACAGCATAATAAGTCCCTGTGCCTTTACATAAACCTTAAGTGTATCCTTGCATTTTGTAATCACACGGCATATATTTTTTCCGATTTCTGATTGCAGCATTTTTTCCCGTATCTCATCATAATCCTGAATCATAAAAAAGGTTGCTATTACCGTAATGATAATACCAAACAACATACCAAACATCTTTGATGCCATCTGCACCGAATAAACCGTGACCTTGGGAAGCATTCCGTTTACAGAATCAGACCATATGGTTCCCATCACACCCTCTATATACGCAAAACTCACCCCTTCTTCCATACGCAGAATATCATCCATCTGACAGCAGCAGCATTTTACCAGATATATAATTTTTGCCTGATAAAACGGAAAATTCAGTATAATGCTCTGTCCCTGCCCAAAAAGATACCCTCCAAGCAGCCCAATCAGAAGAAAAATTACCAGATAAAACAGGAGTACAGCAAAAACCAAAAACCACTTTTTCTTTTTCCCGCTCCATATCCCGGTGTTTTTACACATCTTCCGGAGAATGGGATAATATAAAATTGATACGACACCGGCAATTACAAAGGGTAGCACAAGCGGCAGTAAATATCGGAAAACAAGATAAATTCCCCCTGCCAGAGCCGCAGAAACGATCACTTTTTTTACCGTACCTTCTATCTGCAATTTCTTCTTTTCCATATCATTGCTCCTTTCCTAACCCGAAACAGGGCAAGCTGTCAAAACCTACTTTGATAGCTTGCCCTGTTTTTATTTTATTTATAAGATGTTTTACAACTTAAAGCTATTTCAATGTAACTTTACTGATTCCGCTTTGTACCGGATTATCATCAGATCATAACTACCACCTGAAACTCCTTTTCATCACAAAGCATCTCCATATCCCCATTATACTTTTTTACAATTTCTTCTACATTAAGAAGTCCGATTCCCTTACAATGTTTTATATCGACCTTTTCCATCACCGGATTTTTCACGGATAAAATAAGCCTTCCATCCTCATACACTAATTTTAAATGCATTACTGCTTTTCCGTTTACCTTTATTACTCTTTCACACTCCCTAATCGCATTATCCAGTAAATTTGAAATCAAAATAACTATTTCTTCTTCCTCCATACTAAATTCGGAAAGATCATCCATTTTAATTATCATGGATATATTTTTTTCCTGTGCACTATGGAACTTCTGATTTAACACTGCATTGACTACAGCATGGTTGGTATTGACTACCGACATATCCACTGAAATACTTTCTGTCAACTTCTCTGTAAAAGCAATTGCTGTTTGTATATCTTCACTGTTAATCAGTGTCTGAATGGTTACAAGCTGGTTTTTATAGTCATGCATCTTCCTTCTTTCCCTGTCATATACCTCTTTCATTTCCTGATACGCATCCAGTTGATTTTTCTGTTTTTGAACGGCAAGCGTTCTAAGCTGTATTTCCCCCGCTTTTTCCAGAATACTTTTTGTAAAATGAAATATTATAAAATTTATTCCAAGTAATCCGATTGCAAAGAACAGATAGCTGCCTTGTACATTTTTCTCGGATGGATTGGAAAAAAACATAAACACACATGCCGTCAGAGTAAAAAAAGTGATACTGCCCAGTTCAATCCACTCTACTTTAGTCAGCCACTCATATCCCCTTTCCTGCTTCCATATTTTCCGAAGCAGAACCAAAAGCAGCAGCCAGACTATCCTGCCAATGAAGGGAAACAGATAATACCAGATTACATCTTGTGACCCATCTACAGGAGGTTCAACCCCTTTTATCTCATAAATCAGATAAACAATAAAATCTATTAACCAGCCAAAACCATAATCTAATATCGAAAAAAACAACAACTGCCAAAAAGTTGCTTTATAAAACAGCATACCAAACAATACGTAAATGAGTATAAACAGCAATACATTCCACATACCAATCCATACGTCTGTCCATACAATACAAAAACCTACAATATAGTAAATAAAAAATCTGCACTTGGTTAGAAGATTATTTCTTTTTTTCTCAAAAAAAACATCAAAAAAATAGATAAAGCTCATTGTTTCTGCCATAACTAAAAGAAGAGAACACACTAATTCCTGCATACTATTCATCCCCCTTAAACAATGCAAACTGTCTTTTAACTTCTGCATATCTTGATTTTGGAACAGACAGTTCTTTCCCGTTTTTTAACTTCATCACATAACTGCTGATTCTTTCAACGTAACGCAGATTTACCAGAAAACTAAGATGTATTCTGACAAATCCCATCCCCTGAAGTTTTCGCTCAATTTCATCCAGTTTTTGATAAACGCTGTATACCTGTGTTTGTGTATAAAATAAATTTTTATGCTTTGCAGTTTCAATATAAATAATTTTATCTACCCTGAGCTTCCGTTTTCCTTCCACAAACGGAAATTCCACAACCTGATTGTTCTTCCCAATCTCACAGATCAAATCATCCATGCACTCCCCGATTGTCTGTTCCAAATCATCCTTCAACAAAAAACGGCTTGCCTTTACCTTATAACCGTCAAGCACATAATTCATATATGCCGTCACCAATACAATATAAATTGCATGATACATTTCTTTGATTTTCATGGCTGCTTTCAAGCCATCCATATCGTCCATGTTAATATCCAGAAAAACAATTTGGCATTTCTGTAATGCTTTATGATCTTCACAAAGTTTTATCCCGGAAGAATACTCTGTTATCTCAAATTCCAAATCATTCTTTTGTTCATAATCCTTCAGTAAATCTATTAGCAGTGTTCTATCTTTTTTGCCGTCATCACAAATAATAATATTCATATGTTTCTCACCTTTAAATACTAAAATTCATCTAGTTCTATCACGTCAAAAGCAGCTCCCTCAGGTTCTGTTTTAAACACCATACGCTCTCCTGTTGACGGATGCCTAAACTCCAGACGGGTAGCATATAATGCGATCTGTCCATCATGTTTCTTTATCTTAGCAAATACCGGATTATATTTTGTATCACCATAGATTCCTGCTCCTCTGCCTGCCATCTGTACACGAATCTGATGATGCCTTCCGGTCATCAATTCTATTAAAATATAAGATAATATCCCCTGATTTGTCTCAAATACATCCAGTACTTCGTATTGGAGTTTTGCCCTTTTTGCACCCTTCGTTCCTTTTTTTACTATCTTAGAGGTATTAGTCCTGCCATCCTTAACTAAATAATCCTCCATGATACCCACATCTTCCGGCAATTCACCAGTAATAACTGCCTGATAAAACTTGGTCATCGTACCATCCTGTATCTGGTCAGATAAATCTGCTGCTGCTTTCTGAGCTTTGGCAAACACCATCACACCGCCAACCGGACGGTCAAGTCTGTGAACCATAGCTAGATAAGGTTCCTCTTCCATATCTTCTTTCTCAAAAATATAATTTTTTAGGTAACTCACTAAGTCCGTGTCTCTGCTTTTATCCCCCTGCACCGGCATACCATAAGGCTTCACACAGACAAGGATATCTTCATCTTCATATAAAATCTCTACTTTCATTTTCTACCCCTTATAAAATATACACAATTTCATCTGCCTGCAAAGATGAAATTATATGATCTATTCAATGTGCCTAACACATTTAATAATGTACACAATTTTCTCCATGTAGGCAAGTAAAATCATATATATTTTATTCCCGCGAGCAATGAGTCAAGCGGACATGCCCGCATGTCCATTTGACGAATGCCGCGAGAGTCAAATACCCCGCAGCTCTACTGCGTTGGAAGTTTGATGCCCCGTAGCTTGCTGCGGGGTTATTGACTATAATGATCCTCCACAGGTCATCCATTTTCATTTTGCTCCGGTCAATAACATTTTATCCTCTACGCCCGGAAACGGTATCCAATCCCCCACACTGTCTCAATGTACTTTGGATTCTCCGGGTCCTTTTCTATTTTTTTACGAATTCGCTTCACGTGAACGGCAACCGAATTATAATAACCCTCCCCCAGCTCATCCTGCCAGACAGCTTCGTATACTTCTTCCTTTGATACAGCTTGATTCGGGCGTTGTGCCAGATAAAGCAGGACATCAAATTCCTTCACTGTCATAAATATCTCTTTTCCGTCTACTATGACTCTCCTGCTAAACACTTCTATTTCCAATCCCCTTACCTGGATATAGCCAAAAGGTCTTGTTAACCGTTTATAACGTATGATATGTGCCTGGATTCTTGCAATCAATTCTCCTTGGGAAAATGGTTCCACCAGATAATCATCTGCACCGGATTGAAACATCTTTATCTTTACCCATTCGTCATCTTCTTTTGATAATACAATAATGGGAATTTGTGTTATTTCCCTTATTTTTCTGCAGGCCTTAAGGTTCGACTCCACATCATCACCGTTTATCAATACTAAATCTACATTCTCTACTATTTCCTCATTGCAGGTCGTCTGGTCAAGCACCCCCTCCGTTACCTCACACCCGCTAAGTTGGAGATAATCCTTTATGCGGCAATATTCCTCCTGTGTCTTTTGTAATAAAAAAATACGATATAGCAAAATATTCTCCTTCCCTATACATTTCGTAAAAAGTGAAATATCGAACCGAAATGGTTCTAAGATCAGGCATCCAGACAGGATGCAGCCTGTTTATGATAGAATTGCACAGGACTGCCTTTCACAGGCAAATCCCGGCACAATATGTTTTGAATAACTCATCATCCAACTTTTAATTTAAATTTCTGAATCTCTTTATCTGTCTCTACGACAGCAATCTGACCACCTAATGCACAAATTTTCTCAGCAAATTTTTCATATCCACGCTGAATATACTTAATATCCTCCACGACAGTAAAGCCATCTGCTACAAGACCTGCTATCACTAAAGCCGCTCCAGCCCGTAAATCCGGTGCTACAATATTAGCACCCACATAGCCCTCTACACCATCTATAATTGCCGTATTGCCTTCTACTTTAATCTGCCCGCCCATACGGAATAATTCATCCACATACTTAAAACGGTTTTCAAAAATACTTTCTGTTATAATAGACGTACCTTCCGACAACGCCAGTACAACTGCCATCTGAGGCTGCATATCCGTTGGAAATCCCGGATATGGCAGTGTTTTAATATTCGTAGGTTTCAATCTATGGTTGCTGACAACACGTACTGCATCATCATATTCCATAACAACAGCTCCAATTTCCTTAAGCTTTGAAGAAATTGCCTCTAAATGTTTCGGAATTACATTCTTTATCGTAATATCCCCTTTTGTTGCTGCAGCAGCCACCATAAAGGTTCCTGCTTCTATCTGATCCGGAATAATCGAATATTCCGTACCTTTTAATCTCTCAACACCCCGGATACGGATTACATCTGTACCGGCACCCTTTATATTAGCCCCCATGCTGTTCAGGAAATTTGCTACATCGACAATATGCGGCTCCTTTGCAGCATTTTCAATGGTCGTCTTTCCTTCTGCAAGAACTGCCGCCATCATAATATTAATCGTTGCTCCAACCGATACCACATCCATATAAATATGATTACCTGTAAGCTGCTGTGCCTCAACATGAATCATACTGCTATGTATATCCACATCCGCACCTAATGCCTTAAAGCCTTTGATATGTAAATCAATAGGCCTGCTTCCTATGTTACAGCCACCCGGCAATGCTACACTTGACTTTTTATACTTACCAAGCATAGCCCCAAGTAAATAATAAGAAGCTCTGATCTTACGGATAAATTCATCATCCACACAGTTATCTGCGTAAGGATTGATTGTACCGCCACAAATCCTTACCGTATGTTCATCTATATATTTAACTCTTGCACCGATACCCTGAACCGCCTGCAAAAGCACTCTTGTATCTCTAACGTTAGGAACATTCTCAATTATGACTTCTTCATCTGTCATAATTGAAGCCGCCAAAATTCCTAATGCTGCATTCTTTGCTCCGGCAATGGAAACTTCTCCTACTAACGGATTGCCTCCCTTTATAACATACTGTTCCATAATGCACCTCGTATATGCGTTGTCATTCATACTTTAAAAGCACGTAATTATTTTTATTATAGCATGATTAGAGAATTTGTAAACTGTTTTTCTTTTCCACTGTGAAAATTTTATCATTTTTAAGATTTACCAGCCTATTTCCTCCCCCTGATTCTCCTCCTCACAATATACGCAGCGGTAGGTTCGCTTTTCCCGGTCTGTCAGTTTAAAAATCTGCCGGATTCCCTGTTCTGTTGTGGTAATGCAGCGTGGATTTTTGCATTTTACAATATTAATAATTTGTTCCGGAAGACCTACTTTTTTCTTTTCAACGGTCACCCCGTCTTTGATAATACTGACGGAAATATCCGGGTCCACATAGCCTAAAATATCCAGATTAATATCATAATCAGGGTGGTCAATCTTTAAAATATCTTTTCTTCCCATCTTGCGGCTGACTGCATTTTTAATGATGGCAACGGAACAATCCAGTTTGTCCAGCCCCAGATATTTGTACACCACCATACCTTTTCCTGCTGATATATGGTCTAATACGATTCCATTTTGGATACTATCAATATTCATACTTATGCCTCCAATCCCAACAGTTTCATAATTAATGCCATTCTTACGTATTTTCCGTTTAATGCCTGTTTAAAATAGCATGCACGGGGATCATCATCTACTTCCACCGCAATCTCATTTACTCTTGGCAGCGGGTGCAGGATACTTAAATCCTCTTTTGCCGCCTTCAGCTTTGGCATATCCAAAATATAGGTATCCTTAAGCCTTATATAATCCGCTTCATTAAAAAAGCGCTCTTTCTGCACTCTTGTCATATAAAGAATATCCAGCTTTCCAATCACTTCATCAATCGTACGCACCTGCTCATAAGAAAGAGATTTCTTCTCGAAAACTTCCTCCCTGATGTACTCCGGTATTTCCAGTTCTTCGGGCGAAATCATGACATAATGAATATGATCGTAACGGGAGAGAGCTTTAATTAAAGAATGTACCGTTCTCCCAAATTTGAGATCCCCGCAAAATCCAATCGTAATATCAGACAACTGTCCCTTTTCCCTCCGTATTGTAAGAAGATCCGTTAATGTCTGCGTTGGGTGATTGTGCCCCCCATCTCCTGCATTAATGATTGGAGCATCTGATTTTAAAGAAGCCAAATACGGTGCTCCTTCCTTTGGATGCCGCATCGCAATAATATCGGCATAACAGGATACTACTTTCACGGTATCTCCCACACTCTCACCTTTTGTTGAAGACGAAGAATCGGCCGAAGAAAAACCAAGTACATTACCCCCTAATTCCATCATAGCTGCTTCAAAACTTAAACGGGTTCTTGTACTTGGTTCAAAAAACAGGGTTGCCAGCTTCTTTCCTTCACAGACTTTTGCATATCTTTCCTTATGCGAAATAATGTCATCTGCTAAATCCAGCAGTTCATTAATTTCCTGCACACTTAAATCCATTGGATCAATTAGATGTTTCATGTCATTCCTCCTGCCTTATCTCTACACTTTCTGTCATTTATATGTATATATTATATAACAAACCTGATCTCCCAATAACTCCTGTTTTAATGACCTCATATCCTGTCCGGAATCCCATGCTCTATAAAATACGCATCAATCTGTGTGCGAAGCTCTTTATCACACCTTAGTACATATTGCTTCTTATTCGCATAAACTCTCACCTGAACCGTGCTAATTTCATCATTTACAATCCTATACGCTTCTACCTTTCCCCATTCCAGATATGTTGTCCCGATAAAAACTCCAATTGGTGCAATCCCGCTCCTCATTCTGCTATTCAAAATAATAAGAATGATAAATGCCAACAGTGCCGGTAAAAAACGATAACTACGGTTATACAACATAAATGCCACCATAAGCAATGCAATATTCACATATATAATTTCCAATGGTCCTGTCTGCCTTCCATACCGGCTATTGACTATAATCTCCTTTTGTTTATCAATGGTAGAAAATGCAATCATAGCGGCTGTGGCAAAACCAAGAAAAAGAATAATGGATAATGCATTCAACCAAATATCTATCTTCAAAAACTCTCACTCCAACCCTTTATTTCATATGTTACTTAGTATAACGGAATTGTTTCTATATTTCCATCCTCCAGAACAAATCTGGTATATTTTAATTGTTCTTTTATATCCATTCCCACACCGGCAATTTCTACTCTGCAACCAGGGAAAATTGTATTTTGTATGACTATCTGTGCCTCTTTCCCACTATTAATCAATGCTTCTTTTTGTATTTTCTCATCCCGGTATTGTTTGAGTTCTGTGGCTTTCATTACTTTTGCCTGAATGATTTTCTTTCGCCAATCTTTATTTTCTTTGGTCATCTTTGACTGGTCTACCCGTTTAAATGTCTCCATGACCCGTTCCAGCAAAGACACATCCTCCTCCACTTTTTTAATCATTACATCCAGTTCCCGAATCCTTGAAAGTGTTTTTGGAAGTACTCCCACTGTAATTGTCGTCGGCACTTCCATCAAATTACCGGCTTCGCTTAGTTCGATTCCCTGAACCGCATATAGGGATCCCCCAAGCACAACTGATTCTCTGCCTTCAACTTTTATTTTTCCTTCTGCTTCTAATTTTGAATGTAACACGGAACGGACATATATATTACCCTTTGCCTCCGCACTGGCATTTTCAAAAAATTTACAGTTAATATCCTTTCCTGCTTTTAATCTTCCTGCAAATTTTCCCTGCATTCCCTTATTAATGGTAATATTGCCTCCTGCTTCTATGATACAGTTTCCTACATGACCTTTTATCTCTATATCGCCCTCTGCTTTTACTGTCATACCGGAATGCACGTCACCGCGGATATTCACATTCCCTTTAAAATCAATATGTCCCGAATTAATATCAACATCGCCTTTAATTTCTAATAAATCTGTAATATAAATCGCATTTTCCGTAACATCTGCCTTACCTTTTTTGGCTGCATAATATTTTCCTTCTTCTATACGAAATCCTTTTCCTCTTAACTGCGGTACCCCTTTTCCCTTAACAGGCATCTGCACTTTATTCTCTACCGTATATCCATATATTCCATTGGTAGGCGGAACATACTCTGCAAGTAAATCCCCCTCTTCTACAATGGTATATTCTTCCGTATGTGTATATTCAACAGAACCATCTTCTAAAATCTTTGGTCCTTTTATCGTTTCAGGGTTGCTAACATGGAAAATATAATATCCGTCCTTTCCCTTAATGGGTTCCTTTCCTCTGGCAACCTCCACGTACACATCGTAAATATCATGCTCTATCATATTCTCAATTGCCTCTTCCATAATGCCTGCTTTTACATCATGGAGCATCAGCCAATCCTTTAAATCCTTTACTGTCAATTCCTGTCCCGTCTCATCTAATTGGAGCCGCAGCTTAGCCGTCATCTTATTGGTCCCCATCTCAATCTCTGGGATACATGCCTTTGTATATTCTTTCATACCGACTCCCCCTTTGTTCAAGAACACTACCCAGTCAAAAGATCTTCCTACATAAAGGTGGCGATTAAAAGCCTTTGGTATTCATAATCTATTTATTTGATTATATAATATATTCCCTCTTTTTTCCATAATTTTCTTGCAAAATATGTCAATTTTTGTGTTCTGACTGATTAAGTAAGGTCACCATTACTGCTTTTTCTGCATGACGGCGGTTTTCTGCCTGATCCAGAATAAAGTCAAGATTCTCATCTACCACTTCCTGACTAATCTCATAGCCCACATGCATTGGCATATCATGCATAACCTTAGCCCTACCGCCTTCTAACAGTTCCTTATTAATCTGGTATGGCATCATTTTTGCAAGAGTTTTTTCCTTTTGTTCCTGATAAGCCGGATTATTAAAGAATTCCATATCTACCCAGGTATCCGTGTAGAGCACGTCCATCTTGGATGCATATTTCTTTGCTTCCTCCATGGACATATCCGGATCCAATTCGACATAATAACCTGTTGCTTTCGCCTTCTCATAAAAATCGGACTCTACAGCTGTATCATTTACAAGAGGGGTCAGACCGTAGATTGTACCTTCTCCCATTTTTGCAAAAAATTCTACTAAAGAATTAAATACATTATTCTTGGCACCAATATACATCAGCTTAACATTTAAGCCTCCAAAATGTTCTTTTAACGTCAGAGCGTCTGCAAGAATCTGGCATGGATGATAAGTAGAATCACAGCCATTAATAAACGGAACTGTCACATTTTTATCAAACAACTCAACTGTCTCATTCTTAACTAAACGTGCCATAATAATATCCACATTGCGGCACACATATTTAATCTCAGAAACCGTCTCACCCAGTACAAAATTGGAATCCTCCCAAAGCTGGTTATAATAGGTCCCTCCCAGTTCTGTTATTCCAGTTGTAAAGGAAAGAAATGTTCTTGTTGAGGTTTTTTCAAAAAGCGTATAAAGCTTTTGGCCTTTTAATGCCTGAGAATATTTTTCAGGAAACTGCTTCATATCATAAGCCAAATCTAATATATTATTTAACTCTTCTTTACTATAGTTACTAAAATTAATCATGTTTTTCTTCATAGGTGTCCCTCTTTTCTAAATTCTTTTCCTGTTTTATCAGTTTAATTAAAAAATGCATGATAAAACACGATGTTATGTTATCACGCTGTATTTTTCTATTATAACTATTTTATCCTTATAAATGCAACCCATAATTATGTATTTTTCTATATTTCTTCTGAATTTTGATCCGTATCCTGTGCGGTCGCCTGACCGGGCTGACTGGGTGTCGTAACAGCAGTTTCTCTGCGTTTCATACGTTTTTGCTTTCTTCTGTCCACTGGACGCATATTGGCTGCCGCTGCTTCCTGTCTGGCTTTTTGTATTTCCCGAAGCGTTTGATCTAATTTTTTGTATCTTTCCTCTGCCCTTGCCTCCTGTTCTTTGGTCATTCCGCTGATCTGTGTTACCACGGCATTTGCAGCATGTTCTCCGGCAGTTTTTCCAATCAGTTCATTATTTTCCTGAATTGCATTGGAAAGAATCCGGCTCATAATTCGCTGAAACTGTTCCATTTTCTGTTCATTTGTTAAAACATTTTGTTTCACTGGAACGATTGCCGCTGGTGCTTCTTCTGACAAAATCTCTTTTTCTTTCTCTACCGAACTAGATATCGTTTTTTCCTCTGCCACAACATGGAGTGCATCTGTCGAATTCTTATCTTCTCCTTCCGCAATCTGTTTTCTTCTCATTTCTAAATAATTTCGAATTGCTTTTAACTGAAGCCCCCGTTTTTTCAAATCCCGAACTTTAGAAAGTACTTCAATGTCTTTTTCCGTATAGTATCTATGACCCTTCTCATTCCGATGAATGTCCATCTTCAGTTCATCCTCCCAGTAACGCAGTACATGAGATTCCACGCCAATCTTAGCCGCCGCTTCTTTAATCAGATAATATTCTTCGTTCATGTTATGTCCTCCCTATATAGAATCTAAAACTCATTATAGAAAAGACAAGCTGTAAACGACAGTATGTATCGCAGTCAAAATTCTGATACAAATTGCCACAAGTCGACAAGACCTGCATTTAGAACTCCTTTTCAGTCATTTTATTCCCACGAGCAATGAACCAGGCAAACGTGTCTGCAAATCTATTTTGTAGCTGCCGTGAGACATGCTAAGTGTCGATGGCACTTAGCATGGAACATATCATAGACTAAATACCCCGCAGCAGGCTCAATGCTCCTTTGGCTTGCTGCGGGGTAATTAACTATAAAAGTGTCTGGGGACTATCAACTTTGCTCTGCTTCTGTTGTTGCAGCCTCTCTAATCAGCTTACAACGTCCCTTTTTGTCTGCTCTGTAAACCTTGCCTTTATATGTAATATTTTTCTTCTTTAAAAGGCAGCCCTTTACATTAAAATAATACTTATACTTTCCAATCTTAACTAATTTATCCTGCACACGAATTCCGTTTGATTGCAGATAATACATTTTACCGCTTTTCTTAATCCATTTTTTCTTTTGGATAATTCCTTTGCTGTTACAATAGTAGTATTTTCCGTTATGCTTTTTAAATCCTTTTGAACGTTTTCCCTTTGAATTGAAATAATAGGTACTCTTTCTAATCTTAACCAATTCATTCTTTGCCATACTTCCGTCACCGGTCACATATACCAAAACATTATTCTTATACAGCCACTGAGATTTTAAAATTGCACCATCACCGGCAGCATAATAATCTTCTCCGTTAGAAGAAACCCATTTTTTCTTTTGCAAAACTCCTTTTGTATTGAAATAATAATGCTGACTGCCAATTTTAACAAGACCCGTTACACGATAACCTTTTTTATCCAGATAATACTTTTTACCCTTGACCTTAATCCATTTTTTCTTTTGCATCACATCATTCTTATAATAGTGATAATGGATATCATCCGAAGCCTTTTTCCAACCGGTAAACGGTTTCGGTGCTTGTGTGGTCTCCCTCTCTGTTGTTGCCACTTCCGTTGTTGTCACTGCTTCCGATGACGGCTTCTGCCCTCCTCCAATGATCGGTTCCGTAGAATGAGTTCCTGCAACCGTATCATAATTACAGGCATGTTCATAATAACTGACTGTAACCGTTGCCAGATTAATCATTCTTCCCCATAGAATCTGACAACTATTGGGGTAATTCGCTTCTGCCACTGTAATATTATCTCCCGCTCTTGCAATCACAAATACCGAGTGACTTCCATTAATCCTCACAATATCGCCAACTTTGATATTCATGACTTGTACCCTGCTTGGATTCTGATAGGTGATCCAGTTTGTATTACCAAAAACATCATATCCTAATTTATTGGCAAAGCCCATACACTGAGTTGCTGTCACATGCCCTCCTCCAGCAAAATGGTTACAGGTACATCCGCCAGTATTATATACATGATCGACTCCGGATGCCTTATGCTCCGTACATGGCTTATCCGTATAACTATCTGAATTATCCTTCGTACTTCCCACATGATTCCAATACTTTCCTGACGGGAACTTTACCCGCAATGCGGCAATTTTTGCTGTCAGTCCTGCTTCTTCCGCATAAGTAGTCACAGGCATATGAAGAAGCAATGTACCCGCAAATAAAATGCCCCAAAAAACGGCTTTTAATTTTAAAAAAAATGTTCTCTTTCTCATTGGTTTTTACATCCTTATTTTAAACAGTTATATATTTTTTATCATAGCATATTTTCAAAGCTTGTACTACTCCTAATTCGCAAAAAATTTTAGGAATAGACAATATGTGACACTTATCTATTCCTAAGTCAAATACATTATAAAAATTTCTTTAAATATTTTCCGGTATAACTCTCCTTACATTGTGCAATCTCTTCCGGTGTTCCGGCCATAACAATGGTTCCCCCACCATCACCACCCTCTGGTCCGATATCTACAATATAATCTGCTGTTTTAATGACCTCTAAATTATGTTCAATTACGATAACCGTATTACCGCCATCGGAAAGCCTTTGTAAAATCTCTACTAATTTGTGTACATCTGCAAAATGAAGTCCTGTCGTCGGCTCGTCTAAAATATATACCGTCTTACCGGTACTTCTTCTTGAAAGCTCTGTCGCAAGCTTGACACGCTGTGCTTCTCCGCCACTTAATGTTGTAGATGGTTGTCCTAAGCGGATATAACCAAGACCAACCTCTTTTAGAGTTTCTATCTTTCTTAATATAGACGGTACATTCTGAAAAAAGTCACATGCCTCATCTACTGTCATATTCAGTACATCATAAATATTTTTTCCTTTATAGGTAACTTCCAGCGTTTCCCGATTATATCTTTTTCCACCGCAAACCTCGCAAGGTACATATACATCTGGTAGAAAATGCATTTCTATCTTAACGATACCATCACCTCTGCATGCCTCACAACGTCCCCCTGAAATATTGAAAGAAAATCTGCCTTTCTTATACCCTCTCGTCTTTGCATCCTTTGTGCCCGCAAACAAATCACGAATCATGTCAAATACACCTGTATAAGTTGCCGGATTAGAACGAGGTGTTCTTCCAATTGGCGACTGGTCAATATTGATAACTTTATCAAGCTGGTCAAGACCCTCAATTGCATCATGATCGCCAGCCTTCATTCTGGCACGGTTTAGTTCCTTTGCCAGATGTTTGTATAAAATCTCATTTACCAAAGAACTTTTACCGGAGCCCGATACACCCGTAACACAAGTCAGCACACCAAGAGGAAAGGAAACATCAATATTTTTCAAATTATTCTGTCTTGCTCCTTTTACGGCAATCCATCCGGTTGGTTCTTTCCGTTTCTCCGGTACCGGAATCCGGATTCTTCCGGATAGATACGCTCCCGTAATTGACTTCTTATTTTTCATAATCTGTGCTGCTGTTCCCTGAGCAATCACTTCCCCACCATGTTCCCCGGCTCCCGGCCCAATATCTACAATATGATCTGCCGCCAGCATGGTATCCTCATCGTGCTCTACAACAAGCAACGTATTTCCCAAATCCCTAAGATGTTTTAAAGTAGCAATCAACTTATCGTTATCCCTCTGGTGCAGACCAATACTCGGTTCATCTAAAATATATGCCACTCCCACAAGACCGGAACCAATCTGGGTTGCCAGTCGAATTCGCTGTGCCTCACCACCGGACAGGGTTCCCGTTGCCCTGTAAAGTGCCAGATAGTTAAGACCGACATCCATTAGAAAATTCAATCTTGCCTTAATTTCTTTTAAAATTCCGCCGCCGATAAACTGCTGACGATCCGTAAGTTCTATATTCTCCAAAAAATCCACCAATTTATCAATAGACATAGTGGTGATCTCATAAATATTTTTATCTGCTACTGTAACCGCCAAAGATTCCGCTTTAAGTCTCTGCCCGTTACAATCATCACACGAAGTGACTGTCATAAAGCTTTCATATTCCTCTTTCACAGAATCCGAACTCACTTCACGATATCTCCGCTGTACATTCCGAATCAGTCCCTCAAAAGCAACATCATATACACCCTCTCCACGCTGACTCTTATAATGGACTTTCACTTCATGCCCATTGGTACCATAAAGGATAATATTCCTTGCCTCTTCAGACATCTGATTAAACGGTGTATTCAAGTCAAAATGATACTCCTCCGCTAAAGCATCTAAAATAGCTCTTGTATAGGATTTCTTATCGGTACAGGATTGCCAGCCAAGTACTACAATCGCACCATCTGCAATCGAAACACTCTGATCTGGTATCATTAAATCCACATCAAATTCCATTTTATATCCAAGTCCAAAACAAGTCGGACAGGCACCAAATGGATTATTAAATGAAAAACTCCGTGGCTCAATTTCATCAATACTGATTCCACAGTCCGGGCAGGAGAAACTGGAACTCATATTAATCTGCCTTTCGCCTACAACATCCACAATCATGCTTCCCTCTGCCAGTTTCATCACCGCCTCAATGGAATCATTCAAACGCCGTTCCACTCCCTTCTTCACAACAAGCCGGTCTACGACGATGGAAATATCATGTTTTCTATTTTTGTCCAAAGTAATCTCTTCTGCCAGATCATAGAGAGAACCGTCTACGATCACGCGGACATATCCACTTTTCTTTGCCTGTTTTAATACCTTTTCATGCATTCCTTTACGTCCTCGGACAACAGGAGCCAGAAGCTGAAACTTTGTTCCTTCCGGAAGTTCCATAATTGCATCTACCATCTGATCAACCGTCTGGCGTTTTATCTCTTTTCCACATTTAGGACAATGGGGAATGCCGATTCTCGCATACAATAACCGAAAATAATCATATATCTCAGTAACCGTACCAACAGTTGAACGCGGATTACGGTTTGTTGTTTTCTGGTCAATGGAAATAGCCGGAGAAAGACCTTCTATCTTTTCTACGTCCGGTTTTTCTGCCTGTCCTAAAAACTGTCTTGCATAGGAAGACAGTGATTCCATGTATCTTCTCTGCCCCTCCGCATATATTGTATCAAATGCAAGGGAAGACTTACCCGAACCGGAAAGACCGGTTAAAACCACTAATTCATTTCTCGGAATTTTAATGTCAATATTTTTTAAATTGTGCTCTTTTGCACCCTTAATTGTAATATACTGCTTCATTGGTTTATCCTTTCCGTTATCGTTCTTATTTCTATAATAACTTCTTTCCCATATTATTGATTATTATAAAATGATTTGCAAGAAATTATTATAAAATCTTTTGTTCCTTCGAACTTTTGTTTGTTCAGTTAAAGTATATCAGACTATACAAAAAAAGTACAGAACAAAATCGAATATTTGTTCTGTGCTGTTCTATTTTTTGAAACTGTTCTATTTTATATTTCAATCTGATACTAATAAATCACTTATAAACATTATATAAATATAAACAACACTTCTTTCCCTACAATTACAAATCTAGGAACGTCCTCTTGCTTTGTACCTTTCATAACTTACAAGGTTCTCAAACAAGGTGAGGCT
>CAJUBR010000007.1:2635-7088 GCA_910584695.1 uncultured Lachnospiraceae bacterium | reverse complement strand
TATGTAAACGGTGTGCACAGCTTTGTACCTTTCATAACTTACAAGGTTCTCAAACCTTGCGATTGCCATTGAGGAAGAGCCTTTGGCTTTGTACCTTTCATAACTTACAAGGTTCTCAAACCAGCCGGGCACAGAACGCACAGACCGGATGGCTTTGTACCTTTCATAACTTACAAGGTTCTCAAACAAGGCGAGGCTTATGTAAACGGTGTGCACAGCTTTGTACCTTTCATAACTTACAAGGTTCTCAAACACAGTATAGGAACTAATTGAAGGGAAAAATGCTTTGTACCTTTCATAACTTACAAGGTTCTCAAACTCATACTCTTCCGTGACTTTATCCGGCTCAGCTTTGTACCTTTCATAACTTACAAGGTTCTCAAACGCCGTAATATATGTTGTCCCTATCTTCTTTGCTTTGTACCTTTCATAACTTACAAGGTTCTCAAACAAAGGAGGAGAGTTATGAGAAAGAAGATATGCTTTGTACCTTTCATAACTTACAAGGTTCTCAAACGGATGGATTAACGAATGGAATATCTGCTGCGCTTTGTACCTTTCATAACTTACAAGGTTCTCAAACGAAGTGAAGCAAAGGATTTTAGCGACAGTTGCTTTGTACCTTTCATAACTTACAAGGTTCTCAAACACATTTATGTGCATGGAGAAAATTCCTACAGCTTTGTACCTTTCATAACTTACAAGGTTCTCAAACAATCTTATCTGTTATAAAATTCTGCATTTCGCTTTGTACCTTTCATAACTTACAAGGTTCTCAAACTTTCGTTCTGCTTGCGTCAATGTCGGTGTTGCTTTGTACCTTTCATAACTTACAAGGTTCTCAAACTCCATGTCTTTTTTCATGGTCTATCCCTCTGCTTTGTACCTTTCATAACTTACAAGGTTCTCAAACCTCAAATTCATCTGGGTTCTCACCGAACTTAGCATCTGGTAAATGCTGTAAGTTATTTTTTTCTATATCTATAATACAACCATCTTTATCTATTATGCAACTCTTTTCGTCAGCGACTAGCACAGGTTCAAAATATTCAATAAATAACAAGTATATTTTCTGATATGATGCAAATTCATATAAATGTTTACGTTCCTCATCATTTAAATACACTATAAAATTTAAAAGAATAAATACTTTGCATTCACACAACTGGCTCATCACCTTGATATAATCCATTAACTGTTCCAGCAGGGTATCTCCTGTTCTTTCTAATTGAACATGATATAACTTACACAAATCTGCCAATTCCATATCCAATGCAGTTGTTATCTGGTAAGGAGTATTTAACATTATTTTATCTAATAACAATAATACATCTGCATTTATTTTTTCTTTTTCACTGTAAAAATTCTCATTTCCACAATCCTGTATCTCCTGATATAACTTTGCAAGCACTTTCCGGTTGTTACAATCAATGGAAAATGGATTTAACAATATATCAGCAATCTTCTGTATCTTAAGCACTTTATCGTCCTCAGATAATACAAACTTCCCTTCTTCTCCCGAAAATTGCTTATATAAATCCTCTACGATTTTTAGCCGCATTACCTTTTCTTCAATTACCAAAATGACAGCCCTGATTTCATTAAGTTCCAATGATAGCCCATATTCAACATTCACTAATCTCATAATATCACCATTCTTTCATCCGTATCCAGAACCTGCTTCTGTGATTCCCCAACAATATACTCAATTTTAGAAAATTGCTTTTCTGTAATTTTTAGCACCTGAACCAATCCATCAGATGGTTTGTTTCTTCTTACATTTTCCACAATATTATCTGCCGCAGTAGCATTTTGAGCCAATTTACAATATATAGATTCCTGCATCATCAGAAAACCACTTTTAATTAAAAATCTTCTAAAGGTTACATAATCTCTTTTGTTTTTAGCAGTTTCCATCGGCAAATCAAACATTACAATAATTCTCATATATCTATAACTCATTTCTATAAAATTTAATCAGCGATGAATCTTTATCATTTAATGCATCAAAAATACTTTTACTATATATTTTAATGGCATTATTAACAAATTCTTTTTTTCCGCCAATACTTACCTCCTCATTCAGAACCTCTAAAACCTTCATTTTTTCTTCGTGCTCAAATTTTTCAGGCTGCATGGAAATCACCTTACGATCAATTAATGGACGAAATGGTTCCATCAAATCTGAACCCAGATTAAATGGATTAAACATATTATCATGGAACAATCCCAACTGCGTACTATATCCGTTTGCTGCAATCTCACGATTAAATGCCGACAAAATAATTCCATATCCATAATTCAATGCTGCATTCGTACTATTTTCTGACGCCCTTGTAAAATCCATGCCGAAAAGTGCGTTAAAATACACTTTTGCGGCGTGCCCTTCTCTATTGGTTGAATCTCCAAACTGTAACTCCTCAATATAAGAATTCAGCATATTATATTCCGACCGACCATGCTCTTTTAACAATTCTGCCTGCTTTCTTATCTTTTCTGCCACAATCTCTGTCCAGACAGCGGTCTTATCATCTTTCGACCATTCAATCTGTTTTCTCATTTTCATACTGGTATCATGACTTCCATAAAAAGGAATTAGTTCTGATATGGGATTTCTCTTTTCATCACAAAAAATAACTTTAATTTTTTTCTTTACCAGTTCACACAACAAATATGCCGTTATGGAAACTGCGGTTGACTCGATCAGCAATATGGAAATTTCACTTAAATGTATTTTTGTTGTAGCAGTTTGCCGTACTGTCAGATATCCCATCTGGTAATCCAACTTTGCACTGTTTGACACTACAACTACCCGCCAGCTCATATTGTTTTTAAATCAATCTCTGTTTCATATAAGCCTGCCGGAGATTGATTAATTAATACGAATTCCTCTGCTTCAGATACTATTTTACTAATTAAAGTTATTCCTGTTTTCTTTGCCTCACCAATTAAACTTAAATCCGCCCCCATATTAGACAATTGTGTTAATTGTAAAATTTGTAATAAAACTTTCACTTGTTCCAGTAAATTCAATTTCACAAAATCCTCTTTTCGTTTTTGTAATTTATCACCAACTGGATTGGGTCTTTTAGAAAAAATACTATTTCTATGTCTCTCCATTAAAATGCAATATAATTCTATATTCTTTTCCTCTGTTATATTATTATCTACATATCCTGTTCCATCTGTTTTTTCAAGTTTTTTAATATAATTTATCCAATTCTGATTAAAACATAAGGATATTGCATTACGCATAATTAACTGTGGACCTGATTTCCCCGAAATATGCATCAAATACCCATTCCGCCTAATTAATGACTGAATTTTAATTCTAGCCATTCTCACATCCGGTTTTATCAATCCTAATTCCTCTTCACAATATTGGGTTAACAATTCTTTATTATCCCCAATCTTTTCTCTTAAATATAACGGCATCGCCTCCAAAGTCCGTATCCGTTTTCCCTTTTTTTCATGCTCTACCAAAAAGAAATATGTAACCCTCACACTGCCAAAGCCTCCATACTTCGTTACATCCAAAAGACGGTCATCACTTGCCTTTAGAGGTATATAACTTTCTGGCTTCGCTATTTTTGCACCATAAAGAGTTGCTTCTGATATCTGCCCATGTGCCTCAAAATTCATTCTGGTAATTAACGGACTATTCTTCGCCATCATCTTACGGACTGTTGCAATCGTTCCCGCATTTCCATTCTTATCTCCAGCAAGCCATGCCACTTCCCCGTTTCTCACAACAGTGGAATGAAACATCTTACATAAATGGTATTTGTTTTTCTCCGCATCACGTCTGTATTCCCGAATAAAATTCCTTGGGTCTTTTGTAAACTTCACAAAATATGTATTCCCTACGACAATGTTTAAATACGCATCCTGTGCGTGATGAAAATCATTCACCAGACGGCATTTTAACATTTCCCGTTCCTGTCGGAATGTTGAAACATTTCCTGCTTTTACATATACAACTTCTGAATTCGGAAACATGTTTTCAAATAAATGTGCTACTGCTTTTGTTCCCTGTCTGGTTTCCACAATCTGCCTGCTGATAAAGCCTGCCAGCTGGTCATCTGAAAAAACTTCTCGATTTACTAATCGGTTATATTTCTCCCTGGTAATAAACTTACTCTGCATATCATCTGTCAGCAAACTACGCCACCAAGCCCGTCTTGCTTTATATATACTGTCTTCAATCGGGTAATTATCACTTTTATGTGCGTTTTTCTCCTTCTTAACCAGAACCAAATTGTTTTCAATGCTATCGTCCTTAACAAAATGCCTTGGATAAATATGATCAATATCATAAAGGTTATCATTAAACAAATCATCCAAATCGATCGGCTCACCGGTATACATACATCTACCCTGCTGTAGGTAATATAAATAGAGCTTCTTACTTCTAAGTTCCTTATCCGACCATTTATCCAGCTCTTTTCCCCAA
>CAJUBR010000007.1:0-2625 GCA_910584695.1 uncultured Lachnospiraceae bacterium | reverse complement strand
GTCCATCTATTTTACATCCTTTGTATAACTCTGCCAGTTTCTGTTTTCTGGAATTCGTCCGCTTTCCCTTTTCTCCTTCCTCACGAGGCATTTCCACAAAAATCCGACTAGGTGAACCTCCTAACACATTTTCTAACTCCTGTAAAATAAGTATCGTCTGCCATACCATACGTTTTACAGGACTTGAGATATACAGTTCATCCAAATCCTCATACTGCATTTCACTTAAAACCTTTTCTGCTGTCTCTGACTGTTTCTCCAATTCTTCCGCATAAGTATATTGATCACTTAACAATTCCATTAAATTGCAATTTTTTTCCCACATCATCGAGATTAAAGGAAGTACTTCCCCGGTACTTTTATCACAGCCTGGCATCTCTAAAAATTTTCTGGAGAGTTTCCCCCAGTCATGAAATTTAAACCCTGCAATCCTTTTTAGCTGTTCCTCTGTAACCTTATCTCCGTAGCACTCCTTAATCCTCTCCTTTAGAAATGTTTTATCATTCCCATAAACAGTCCCCCAGAAAATAATCCGCTCCACCATCTCCTTTGTACTGTCCAGCTTAATATCCTCTCCGAAAACGCCTGCGAACCTTCCATAGGAAGATAATGAGTTTTTAAAATCTTTATCTATTCCGGAAATTGCATCCAGTTCTCCTGTTTCCAACATGCCACAGCTTATTAAATACTGATATAACTGTTTTTGTGTTACTTTTTTCCCTTTTGTAAATAAATCTTCATAAATATGCTGTTTTAATTCCTCTGAAGGCTTTTCTCCCCTAATCCTTAAATTATTCAGCTCATTTAACACACAAAATCTCTGATACAGCAAAGAATCTTTTGGAACCGCACGTTCTCCATTCATATACGTGCAATGGTGCACCATATTGGATATAAATTTTTCGGATGTTTGTTTCACATCAATCATTTCCTTGATATTCCAAGGAAATATCCTGCCCTGCTTTTTGCGTACCGCCCATGCGTGCCCCTCTTTCTTACCCGAATGCTGCAAATTTAACGGTCCGACATAATATGGTATCTGAAACTGAAATAGTTCCAGTATCTTCTCAGAAACGGTTAAGCCACTCTCATCCTTTTCCTTCAAAAAGGGCAGATACGCTTCTGCATTTTTCAGAATCTTTTTCATCTCAATAGCATGCACCTGATTGGGAATAACACCGTTCGACGCAGTAAGCTGTTTTGGCAAAAAGGATTCATTATCCATTTCACTTAAAATATATATTTTCTCCTCACAGTCCTCTACCTGCTTTAAAACAGCCTTGATTTTTTTATATAAATCCTCCTGCTTTCTCCCTTTTACATTCCTTCTCTGCTTCTCATCCGCATTTATCGAATTCACATAGGCACTATAGCTCCCTGCTTCCATTTCACGGAACATCCCATCATATTCTTCGGGTACATATTCACGGATAAGCTTCTTAAGTAATGCTAAATCTTTCTTATGCTTTTCATATTCTTTCACCCTTGCCTCTGATAAGTACTTACTTCCTTTCATCACATTCGCAAGCAATCCAATATCATGAAGCTGCTTAATTGTATTAATAAATTCCACATCCTGTTCTTCTACCAGTTGTGAAATTCCTGTAATTTTTTCATCATATCCTGAATCTCGAAAACAAAACTGTTCCTTCTTATGGTTTTCATCCAGTTCCTTTACATCTAATAGTGTGTTAACGGAAACAACCAAGCCACAAATCCCTTTAACTACCTCATATTCTCTCTTATTTTTACTTCTAATAATATTAAGCAAATCTGATACCTCTTGTGCCATTCCGCTTCTGGAAATATCTTTTCTGCTTAATATACTCTCCAACTTCGCAATATCTATGTTTTTTGGTAATTCCAGTCCATACTGCCCATTCGCAGCCTCTATCAAGGAAGCATAACTTTCCCCTATTCCACCACTTTTTTCTTCTGCTTTTAGACCTTCATTTAAAAAGTGCCCTCTATGCTTAAACATATTTAGCAACGCCAGATAAATCAGTCTGACGTCATGTTCTCCTGTATTGTTGATCAATTCCATTCTTAAATGAAAAATGGTTGGATATTCTTTGTAATAATCTTTATCCGTATAATTTTTATCAGCAAAAATAGAATTTCTGTCCTGGATCTTTTTATCGGCAAAATGATATTTACTCTCCTCCAGCCTTTCATAAAAAGAACCATCCACATTGGCAATCGCATCTGCAAAATATTCCTTCAACAGACCTATTCTTGCTGTTTCTCTTTGTCTTCTTCGTCTGGCAACCCTATTGGTACGTCTTCCTGCCGCTGTCTGTGCTTCCTCAAACAAACGAACTCCCCACAAATCCTTTCCCTTCGCACGCATTAGCTGATACTGCTTGTCTGTTACCGCCCATCCCACGGATGAAGTCCCCAAATCAAGCCCTAAATAGTATTCTTTTCTTCCCATGTTCTTTTGTACCTCCTGCTCTTTTTATTTTTTATTACCTTTTCACATTACCTTTACATAATGAATGCTTCATATACTAAATTTCATGCTAAATCTCATATATAAATTTTTGTTGACTTTCTTTGTTCTCTATGTTATAAATAATTCATAACTTACAAGGTGAGTGCAAATAAGGATTTATCCGACATCGC
>CAJUBR010000006.1 GCA_910584695.1 uncultured Lachnospiraceae bacterium | reverse complement strand
CAGAATTAAAGAGAGAGGAACCGGATTTTATGAAAGAACTGGTAAGTGTAGCACAGGTAGGGCGAAGCCTTGGTGTACATTTGATACTTGCTACACAAAAGCCAAGTGGAACAGTAGACGATAATATTTGGAGTAATTCAAAATTCCGTTTGTGTTTACGTGTACAGGACAGGCAGGATAGTAATGATATGCTTCATAAGCCGGATGCAGCATATATAACTCAGGCTGGGCGCTGTTATTTACAGGTTGGTAATGATGAGGTTTTTGAATTGTTTCAGTCAGGATTTAGTGGTGCACCATATAGTGAGGATGATGACAATAGTAAGATAGATATAGCAAAATTAATTACTTTAAATGGCAGGGTAGATATGACCGGCAATTTTGCAAAGACTTCACAAAAGGAAAAGGCACAGGCAGAATGGCTATCTACCTTAAAAAGGTATTTGTTAACTGCACTGGACAAAGAGGAAGTAACTTTGGAAGAGTGTATGAAAATAAAATCAAAGCAGCAGGCTGTAATTGATGATATGTACCAGATGATGGAAACGAATTTGATTGATTATCCGATAAGTGCATACAATACGGCACGTCTTGAGGATTATATTAATCTATATAATTATTGTAAACAGGAGAATAACAGTATTGCTGCAATGATTGCCTATGCTGCTATGAATAATATTAAGCTGCCACAGGCAAAGGATAAGACACAGCTAGATGCGGTAAAAGAATATCTTGCTCAGGTAGCAAAAGAAAATGGATATTGTCATGAGTTGCAGTTATGGATGCCGGTATTACCTTCACATATATATTTAGATGAATTTAAAGAATTTACACAATTCCGATACCGTAATGGCAAATGGCCCGAGCCGGTTGGAGAGTGGAATGTAGAAGTAGTATTAGGACTTTTTGATGATCCACAAAATCAGGCACAAATGCCAATTACAGTAAATTTTACAGAAGGTGGGCACCATGCTATTTGTGGTATGGTAGTCAGTGGCCGCAGTACTTCTGTTCAAACTATTACTTACGCACTGATTAATAAATATTCACCATCATATCTAAATATTTATGCAATTGATTTTAGCAGTAAGATGATGACTGCATTTGAGAAGGCACCACATGTGGGAGGTGTAATGTATGAAGGGGACTATGAAAGAATTTCTAAATTTTTTAATATGATCCAGACCATTTTACAGGAGAGAAAGAAGTTATTTAGAGGGGGAAATTATAAACAGTATGTACAGGTAAATGGTGTTACAATTCCTATGATTTTAATTATTATTGATAATGTATCAGCCTTTAATGAAAAAACTGAGGATCAATATATGGATTTCTTAATTACTCTTTCTAAAGAAGGGGTAAGCCATGGTATTTACCTGTTGCTTGCAGATTCAGGGATTGGACCTGCGGAAATTCCATCCAGGGCGGCGGAAAATATTAAAACGTTTATTAGTACAGAAATGGCAGATAAATACGCATATAGCGATATTATGCATACGTTGGCATTCGATGTTATTCCAGAGGCAAATATTAAAGGCAGGGGATTAGCGTATTATGGGAACCGGCTTTTGGAATATCAGACTGCATTGGCTTGTCAGGCAGAAGATGATTATCAACGGATTGAGAGGATTAACAGGGTATGTGAAGATATGTATCAGCACTGGACGAAAAAACGGGCCCGGCCAATACCTGAAATTCCAGAAAAGGCTGTTTGGTCTGAGTTCAGTGAGTTAGAAGATTATGAAAAGGCATTAGAAGATGTAAGGTATTTGCCGGTTGCATATAATGCAGAGAATGCGTCTATTTATAGTATTGATTTAAGTGATACATATTGTTATATGATTACTGGTTGGGCAAGATCAGGTAAAAAGAATTATATGAAAATAATGATTCAGTCAGCGATGAAGAGGACAGGTGAAGTTTTCATATTTGATAGTGATGCTAAATGTTTACGAGTTTTTAGTGAAACAGAGGGAATACAGTATATTACAGAAGAAAAAAGTATTTTTGAATGTTTCTCAAATATGATACCAAAGTTTAAGGAACGAAGTCAGGTTAGGAAAGAGATGCTGGATGAGGATATAGAAGAATTAGAAATTTTCAACCATATGTGTAAGGAAACTCCGATTTATTTCTTTATCCCTGACTTAGAATGGTTTATAAATTTGATTTACAATTCCGAACTTGATATGAGAGGATTTTTAGAAAATATACTGGAAAAGGGCAGATTGTTAAATATTTATTTTATAGGGGCAATAGGTTTAGAAAATATTTCAACGGTAAGTTATCAAAGAATATATGAAATTTTTGCCGGATATAAAACAGGTATTCATTTTGGTGGAAATACTGTTCAGAATCAAATTTTTAATTTTGATGCAATTCCTTATAAGGAACAGTCTATGATAACGAAACCAGGTATAGGATTAGTCTCAAACAGATTAAATGGTGAAGTGCAGCAGATTATAGTCCCGCTTGCTAGGAGGTAAGTAACAATGATTTCGATGCTTATTTACAGTTGTAAGCAGAACGAAATTGAATTATTGCAGGAAATTTCAAAAGATATGGTTGCGTATCTTTATGATGAGCAGTTGGAGATTATAACGGCAAATCACCGGAAAAATCTGGTATTTAAGGAAATAGATAATATTGATATTGCATTTATTGATATTACTGAAAAATCCGGATTACAGATAGCAAAAGAATTAAGAAGTTGTTTTAGTAAAACAGAAATTATGATTATTTCTGATAAGACGATTTCACCAATTGTATATTTAATTCCGGAGATTCGTGCCGCTTCATTATTGTTAAAACCGTTAAAATATAGCGAAAGTCAAAAAGGAATAAGAGAGCTGTTTAGTTTACTGGAACAAAATATGAAAAATGATAAGGAGTTCTTTTTATTTGAAGATGACAAGAAGCAAAGGAGAGTTTCTTTTTCCCAAATACTATATTTTGAAGCAAGAAATGGACGAGTCTATATCGGACTGCGAAGTAAAGAATATGGAATATATGCAACGATAGAAGCATTGGAGCAGCAGCTTCCGGAGGACTTTAAGCGTTGTCATAGGGGATTTATTGTAAATGTTTCCTATATCAGTGAAGTATGGTATTCAAAAAACTATATTGTTTTAGATAATAATATAAGGATTCCGTTATCACGGAGTTATAAAAGTGTTATTAAGGAGGTGGTTAAAAATGGCGGGTAATGTTAATAATGTTTATATTCTTACGCCACCTGAGCTGGCAGTAATAGCAGCAGCAAAAGGAATTGATGGAATACTCAGCCTTCAAGAAACAGAAATAGAAATGGATGAAAATATTGTTTTTCAGTGTCTTAACCATCTTTATCAACAGGACATTATTCGTAATTCTGTTGAAGACGGGTTTATTTTAAATGAAGATTTAGAAAAGATAATGACGGTGATTTCACAAGCTCATAGAGTAATACTGGTTCGGCATTTTACACAGGCAATTGGATTAAAGACAATTTTTGTGGGAAATGGATTAGCAGCAGTAGAGCAGAGTATGGACAATATTAATTCGATTCGTTTATATGAAATTCCGGAAAAGGAGTTAGCAGTTTTTTTGGAAGGGGACATTCGAAATAAGGAAAAGTCATACAAAAAGGTATTAGATGAAGAACAGTTACTTTATGAAATATTAAAAAAGCCTTTTGTTTTACAAGACCGGGAATTGGATTCATTAGGTAATGCAATTGTGATGTTGGAAAGAATGGACCGTAAGAATAATCAAGTAGATTGCCGGATTCTTATAAAACAAGAGGAGAAAGAAAAAAAATTGTTTTGCTTTAAGCAGGAAAAGCAGGTGCTAAGCATTTTCCAAGAAGAGGAGTTTGAAGATGTTGTTGTAGATATAGTAAGGGAGGCATTATATGATTTTGGTTGATATATATATTCCATCGCTCGATGAGACGTTTGATTTTAGGGTTGACGAGACCGCAAAGGTGATCAATCTTGTACAAGAAATTAGTGAAATGATGTGTAAGAAATATAAAACAGAGTTAAATCAGAAATCAGAGAATTTCTTTTTGTGCTCTGCTGAACAGGGGATTGTATTAAATGGAGAGTCTACATTAGAAGAAAATGGGATTATAAATGGAAGCCAGTTATATATGGTGTAAAAAATATTAAGTTAAACTGGTTATTCATCCAAAAAACTGGTTATTCATCCAAAAAAAAAATGTAAAAGGTTTTTGTTGTGTTATAGTAAACACATCGAAGGGAAAGCAGATAAACAAAGGTGGTTATAATGGAGATTTCAATAAGCAAAATGAAGATAGTCATAGAAGAATTGCAAGTTGTTGAAATGGCATATAAGAAGCAGGTAAGTGCTTTTGAAAGAATTTTCCATGAATATCAAAGTTTAGATCAAGAAGGTAACGATAGGAACACTTTAAAAAAGATTTTTGAAGATTTATATGACGAGTATCTTTCGATTAAAAGATTAAAGGAAGCATTAACAGAGATTGTAAGATTTTATGATAATGCAGAGAGGAATATTATAAAATGGTCCTCTAATACATTTGGAAATAGCCCAGTTTTAAAGAAAATAGATATTAAATTAGCACAAAAAATATTGGATAAACACAATATAAAAATAATATAAAAAGATGGAGGTATGAGATGGCGATTTCTAAGATTAAAGTTAATACATCAACATTGAAAAAGGATGCGGAATCTGTTTCTCGAGCATTAAACGATATCAAAAAGAAAATCAAAATGATGGAATCAAATGTAAATGCATTGAATGGGATGTGGACAGGAGATGCCAATGCAGCATTTAATCAAGCATTTCAAGATGATATTAGAGGTTTAAATTATATCTGCGATAATATTCAAAGTATAATTAACTATGAAGAAAAAGCAAGATCCGAATATGATTCATGTGAACAAAATGTTTTTGACATAATTGATAATATTACAGTTTAGGAGGTAAAATATGGCTTCTATAGTATTAAAGGTTTCACCATATGAATTGAAAAAACAATCTGGTGAAATATTAGAAGAGATAAGAGAGATTGAATCAGATTTTGATGAGATTGACCGGTTAGTAACTGAAACCGTAAAATATTGGGAAGGAGAGGCCAGTACCCAGCATATTAAAAGCTATAATAATATGAAAGAACATATTAAGACTGTTATTAAACGTTTGAAAGAACATCCGGTTGACTTGGAAAAAATGGCAGGAGTATATCAAGGGACAGAGGAAGCAATTATTCATCTGGCATCTGCATTACCAACAGATATATTGAGTTAAAGGAGGGTAGTTATGGATGATAAATTGACAATAATATTTAATTATAAGAAAGCTATTCAAGAAGCAAACGATTTAATGGAGGTTTCCAATAATATCCGTAAGATTGCAACAGGCAAGTTAAATGAAAGTATACAAGCAATTGATAGCAATTGGGAAGGAGAGAATTCTATTAAATTTATTACAAAGAGTAGAATGCTGCAAAAAAAAATAGAAAATTCAGCAGATTATATTGAGATCATTTCAGACTCCATTAAGGAAATGGCAAAGAACATTTATAATACGGAGATGGAAAATATTCAGATTGCTGAGACAAGAACCAGTTAAAAAAGTATAATATCTGTCTAACAGATATATATAGATAATAAACTATATTTTATTTAATTTAAAGGAGGAAACGATATGGAAGTTTCAATGATTCAATTAACAGGAAAAGCTCTTGATGCCAAAAGGGAGGAGTTAGAGAGTTATAACGGAAAGTTAAAAAATTTAATTAAAGACTTAGATCAGGCAGAACAGCAGTTAAAAAGTATGTGGGATGGCGAAGCAGCTGATGCATACAACAGAACTTATATGGCTCAGAGACCTAGCTTTGATAATTTCAGTGAATTAGTTACAAAATATTCTAATGCTATTGCACTTATTTTAAATGCATATGCACGAAGCGAGAATGAAAATGTTATGACGGCAAGCACACGTTCTTTTAAATAATTGTAAATTTAGAACATACATAGAAAAGGAGTATATATTATGGCAGAAATGATTTTGAAAGTAACACCAAAAGAATTGAGAAATAAATCAAGTGAATTTAAGGCAAAAGCAAATCAGGTAAAAGGCTGTACCGATTATATGCTTAATTTGGTTAATCAGATAAATGGTTCAACATGGTCAGGTGATGCTGCTAACTCGTATAAGACTCAGTTTAGCAAGTTATCAGGTGATATGCAAGATATGTATAAAATGATTGAGGACTATTCTAAGCATTTAACAGAGATTGCTGCTAAGTATGAAACAACTGAAAAATCTAATCAAGTAATTGCACAGCAGTTAGCAACAGATGTTATTAATTAATGTAAAGAAGTATTAAGTAAAGAATGGTACAGAGGTAGTACCTCTGTACTATTTTATACATCAGAACGGAGACAGAAATGATGACAGGTGGAGATAGGGGTTATATTATAATTAGTTTTTATATAATAATTCTGATGGTTGTAATGCATGCTGCTATGCCTGTAATAGCTGCTAATGTAACAGAAGCAAAAGTGTCTGTTCTGCCTCAGGCTGTAAAAGAAACAGAATCAGGAATAGTAAAAATACTTGTCTATGCAGTGGATCAAAAGGGAAATGAGTATTATGTAAAACAGGGAACGGGTATATTAATTGGAAGCGAAAATGAAGAAAAAATAGTGTTGACAAATGACAAACTTGTTCAGGTAGACGAAGATTTGTTAAATAATATAAGAAGGCAATTTGGACTTTCTGCAGAAGGAAATTTAAGTATAGAAGTAGATTTGGTTTTATCAGTTGGAACCAGAATTAAGACAGACATTGGAAGTACTGGAAATGATTTTATAATATTGGATTTAGCAGGTGATATTAGCAATATTACTTGTGTTAAACTTGGAAATAGTTCTTCAGTAGAGATAAATGAAAAGTTATATATTTTAGGATATGGTGGAAATACGAATATATTAGGACAATCTGAGATTGGTAATCTTGATCTGCAGAGAAATACAGTGTTGGTTACAGAGGTAACAAAAGAAGAGATTATTATAGATTTTGAATTAGATGGTGGAAAAATTGGTACGCCAGTAATAAATGAAGAGGGATATGTTGTGGGAATTCTTGCAATGAAAGGTACTGAGCTTTATATTCAACCAATTGACAGGATAAAGGATATATTGGATGTATTAAATATATCATATCGTGGCATAAAGGATGATTATCATTATAATGAAGTGACAGAAGACATTCGGAATGAGTTAAATAAGATTCTGCTCGAGTGTGAAGAATTAGTGGCACACAAGGATAAATATACAACAAAAAGTATAGAAAGTTTAAAACAGGTTATTACACAAACCATAGACCTTACAATGAATTCAGGAGCAACGTATGATGATTATCAAAAAGCGATTGAACAATTAAACAAATATAAGAAAAAAATTAGAAAAAAAGAATATCCTATTCGGGTGTTACAAATTGGTATGGGAGTTGGAATAATTATTTTTGCTTCTTTTGGAATTCGTACTAAAAGGCAGATTAAAAAATTAAAGACAGAAAGTAATACTGATTATGAAGGAAAAATAGTAAAAAATGAAGTAGTTTATGCAAAACTGATTTGTTTAGATACAATGCAGGAGATTTCAATATCAAGTGTGATTTTTCGTATTGGACAGAATGCAGGAGATATTGATTATGCAATTGAAAATAATACCTCTATAAGCCGGCATCATGCAGATATTATGAAAAAAGGGAATGGATTTTTTATTATGGATAATAATTCTACGAATCATACGTTTGTAAATGATAAACAGGCAATGCCCGGAAAATATGTTTCAATAAAAAGTGGAGATATTATCCGTTTAGCAGATGTTTATTTTCGGTTTGAAGTGTGAAAAAGTTATTTATAAATACAAATATATAAATAATTAAAATGTAAAGGAGGATAAAGAGGTGTCTGAGTTTAGTATACAAATGGGAAATATGAGAGGAGAAGTGGACAACCTTAACGATATTGTTTCGCGACTGAATAATAGCAGGGAGGATATTAATCGAATTATATCTGCCATTACCATATCAGGAGAGGCGGGTATGATGATTAAAAAAAGCTTAAAGGATGCATTAGATAATTTAGATGATACAAAGCAGCGTTCTCTTAATATGACATCTGGATTATCAAATATTATTAATCGTTATGAAACTGCAGAAAATACAATTACAGGGACTGAAACAAAATCCCAGACAATAATAAAAGGTTCGATATATAATAAAGCAGCGGGTGTAAGTATTTTAGATGATGGAGAGGGAGGTAAAGAAGCTTTAGCATATGCAGAAACGTCATTAGCCGCAGGAAGTGTTTTCATATCTGGTTCATATGGAACGCTGAGTCTTGATGGAAAGGTTTTGTCAGCAGGGACATCTGTTAGTGCAAAGACTCATTGGGGTGGTGGAGACTATAGTGCCTCTATAAAAGCAGGAGGCTCAGCGTCGTTAGCAGAAGGGAATATTTCAGCAGATATGAAGTATGGAAAAATAAGTGCAAGTGGAAGCTTACTTTCAGCTAAGACAGAAACAGAATTTGGAGCAGGTATTACATTTAAAAGCGGATTAATATCCGGTGAGGTAAAGGGTTCATTTAGTGCAGAGACAGCGGTAGGTAAAGTTAAAACAGAAGGTACTTTAGGAACAGATCAAATTAACATATATGGAAAAACAGAAGGTTCTGTAATTGGTGCTGGTACCAAGGTAGAAGGAGAAGTTTCATTTAAAAGTAGTGGTGAATTTTGTATTAAGGGAGAAACTGGTGCAGAGGCATATCTTGCCAAAGGAGAAGTGAAAGGAGGATTTTCTTTATTTGGGGTTAAAATAAAGGCTTCTGGGGATGGCATGTTAGGTGTTCAAGCAAAGGCTGGAGGTAAGCTCACAGAAACAGAGGCAAGTGCAAAATTGGGAATTGGACCATTTGGAGGAGAAGTTACTATTGACTGGTCTGATTTTGAATTGCCAGGCTTTAATGGTGCAGCTAGTAAGTGTGTCTCTGATCTGTTTAAACAGGCACATCCTTATATGCAACCTATGAGTGAGGAGCCTGAGGCTACATTTTCTGGTGGGCCTACTGGTGCACTTATGCAGGCATAATAATTTAAAAATTATGAAATCAATATTAGAAAAGATAACTTTAAATTCATTGGCAATCAATATTATAACTATTCTATTATTGGGTTTTATGGCAGGAGCTTGTAATAGATATTTTTCATTTAATTAATATAAAAAATAAGTTAAACTGTCATAAAGTACTTGACTATAATGGTAGAACATATTAAATATATAGATATGCACAGAATAATAAATAAAAATGGAGGACTTTTATTATGAAGAAATATTTACCGATAGGATCCGTTGTGACATTAAAAAATGAGACTAAGAAATTAATGATTATTGGAAGAAGCCAGGTATGTCAAGATGTACAATATGATTATTCTGCATGTTTATTTCCAGAAGGATATTTAGACAAAGATTCTCTGTATGTATTTAATAATGATGATGTTGATATACTATATTATGTGGGAATGCAAAATGAAGAAGAGTTTGTATTTCGAAAAGCATTAATTGAGGCAGAAGAAGAAATGGAATCTAAGAAGAGTGATGAATAGGAGTGTTATATCCATTAAAATGAATTAATGAATGTGGTATCACTAGAGAAGGAAAGGGCTGAAACCGATTAATATTTAGGTTTCAGTCTTTTTGAAATTGTATTACTTATAGGAAATTTTTATGGGGAATAGTGTATAAAAAACAGAAATTGCACAAACTAAAGATATATTATATTTTTGGGGGCACTATATGCAGATAGAAAAGAAAAAAATCAGTCATGTATTAAAAAAGCTTTTTGTGATATTAATTGGCACGTTTATTTATTCCGCCGGAATCAGCTTATTTTTAGATCCAAATGAACTGGCTCCCGGCGGGGTTGTTGGTATTTCTGTAATAGTAAGCCATGTATTAGGAGGTGCAACTGGTACATGGTATTTTCTGATTAATATTCCGATTATTTTATTGGGATGGTGGAAATTTGGAAAAAAATTTATTATTTACAGTTTCTATGCGATTGCATTAAATTCTGTTTTTACAAATATATTTAGTATTTTTCCATCTGTTACAGATAATCTTTTGCTGGCTGCAATAGCAGGCAGTATTCTAATGGGTACCGGCATTGGTTTCGTTTTAAAGATTGGTGCAACAACAGGAGGAATGGATATTGTCATTAAAATATTACGAAAAAAATATAAATATATTAAGACAAGTACTTTTTTTCTTGGTATAGACATTCTGATTGTAATTGCTTCCGGATTTGCGTTTAAAGATTTTAATACAGCGATGTATGCATTTATTGCCGTTATTGTGCACGGAAGAGTTTTGGATTTTGTATTATATGGAAATGATGAGGCAAAGTTAATTTATATTGTTTCTGACAGCCCGGATAAGATGTTAAACCGGATTTTGCAGTTAGAGATTGGTGCAACAATATTAAAAGGCAGAGGGGCATACAGTAAAAATGAAAAAGAAATTATTATGTGTGTAATTAAGAAACACATTTATCCAAAATTAGAGGAAATTGTAAAACAGGAGGATGAAAAAGCGTTTATGATTGTGGCAAATGCAAATGAAATCTATGGAGAAGGGTACAAAAATATATTGTTTGAAAAAGTATAGTTCTATTTTTAATTTATTTTCGTATACATTTAATAGAATTGTTATATGGGGATAAATCATGCTGAATTATCTATGGGCGGGAATGATTTTAGTAGGAATAGTTGTGGCAGCATTTCGAGGAAATCTGGGGGAAGTCTGTGAAGGGGTGATTAATTCTTCGAAGGAAGCAGTGGAACTTTTGTTTGTCATGGCAGGAGTGGTCAGTATGTGGAACGGTATGCTTTATATTGCAAAAAATTCCGGACTAATTGATTGCCTGACGAAAAAAATGCGGCCTCTTTTACGAATTTTATTTCCTCATCTTCCGCAGGATCATATAGCCAACGCATATATATCAGCAAATTTTATTGCCAATATTTTAGGTCTCGGATGGGCATGTACTCCTACCGGAATTCAGGCAATGCAGGCATTAAAAGAGTTAGAAGTGGAAAGGGGAAGAAATCCGGCGATTGCAAGTAATGAAATGTGTACATTTTTGCTGTTAAATATTTCTTCTTTGCAGCTGATTCCCATTAATATGATTGCATATAGGACGCAATACGGAAGTGCAAATCCTATGGCGGTTGTAGGACCGTCTCTGGTTGCAACGGCATTAACTACGATTCTGGCATTTATCATATGCAAAATAATGTGCGGACTGTCAATAAAACAGAAAAAATGAAAAAAGGAATACTTTGATACGATGGAAAAAATAAAAAAGGGGAGTCTTATATGATCAAAATTCTGGATTTTTTATCTATGGTTATAATTCCATTAGTTATATTTTATATTATCGGTTACGGTGTAATTAATAAAAAACCGGTATTTGAAGATTTTGTGGAAGGTGGAAAACAGGGATTTCAGATTATCCTTGATATTGCACCCACCATCGTTGGATTGATTGTGGCAGTAGGAGTCTTGCGAACCTCCGGAACATTGGATTTAATTAGTGATTTTTTGAAGCCCCTGGCATCCTTGATTCATATTCCGGCGGAAATTATTCCGATCAGTATTATAAAGATGTTTTCATCTTCCGGAGCAAATGGTCTTTTATTTGATTTATTTAAGGGATTTGGAGCGGATTCTCTAATCGGTATGACAGCATCTATTTTATTAAGTTGTACAGAGACATTATTTTATACTGTTTCGGTATATTTTATGAGTATCGGAATCAGTAAATCCCGTTGGACCATTCCAGGTGGAATTGTAATTGCAATCGTGAGTTTTATTTTAAGTGTATGGATTGCAGGTGCAGTGTTTGATAAGTTATAGGGTTTATGGTATAATGAATTGTGCTGATGCACAAGCAGGTCACCAATTTTCTTCGAAAATTGGTGACATATGATATAATGAATTGCACCGGTCGGCATTGTATGCAATGGAGTTAGAATTATAATGGAACAGCCGATATTAGACGGATTAATTGAATATAAGACGGAAGGGTGTTATCCTTGGCATATGCCGGGACATAAAAGAAGGCTTAATACGATATTTCCGGATTTGGTAGAGAATCCATTTTTAATAGATGTAACGGAAGTGGGTGATTTAGATGAATTTCACCATCCGGAAGGGATGATAAGGGATGCTTTTTCCAGAGCGGCAAACATATATGGAACGAATAAAAGCTATTATCTGGTGAATGGTTCCACCTGTGGAATTCTGGCAGCAATATCAGCAGTTTGTGAACCTGGGGAGAGTCTGATTGTAGCAAGAAACTGCCACAAGTCGGTATATCATGCAATCCGTTTGTTAAATATAAAACCTGTTTATATTTTACCAAAGTGGAATGATGCATTGGAAATGTTCGGTGGAGTTGACTTTTATACTGTAAAGAAGGCGGTAAAAGAACACCCGGAGGCAAAAGGAATTGTTATTGTATCGCCGACTTATGAAGGGGTGGTCAGTGATGTTGAGAAAATTGCCAAAATTGCACATAAATTTAATAAGCCCCTAATCGTGGACGAGGCACATGGAGCACACTTTGAATTTATGGCTAATGTGAATGAAACCATTTCTACAATAGATTATACAAAAGTACCGGATCCGGCAATCCGGTTAGGAGCAGATATTGTAATCGAAAGTCTTCATAAAACATTGCCTGCCATGACGCAATGTGCTGTTTTGCATGAAAACAGCTTGTTGGTTGACCGAAAGAGATTAGAAGAATTTTTAGCGGTTTATCAGAGTACATCGCCATCGTACGTCTTTATGGCATCCATAGAAGCCTGTATTGAGAAGATGAACCATGAAAGGGATGGATTATTTATTATTTATAAAGAACTGTTAGCGGAATATCGTAAACGGTTCAGTCAGTTAAAACATATTCATCTGGTGGAAGAAGCAGATTTTAAGAAGAGCAGTGCTTGTGGATATGATGACGGAAAATTAGTATTTTCTATTAAAAATTGTGGAATGATGCAGGAAGGAACGGTGCTTCCACTGAATGGAGTTATGTTTGGGAAGATGCTGGAACAGGAATATGGACAAATGCTGGAAATGGCAGGCGGCAGTTATGTGATTGCAATGACGTCAGTAGCGGATTCCAAAGAGGCTTTTGAAGCATTGTATCAAGCCATGGAGACAATAGATGGTCAGTTAACGGATTTTGAAACAACGTCCGATAATATATTATATAGCAGAATTCCTGAAAAAAGTATGGAGATTGCAGAAGCAAGGAATAGAAAAACAGAAGAGATCCCTTTTACGGAAGCGGTTGGCAGAATCAGCGGAGAGTATATATATTGTTATCCACCGGGGATACCGATTATAGCACCTGGAGAGATTTTTTCAGAAGAAATGTTAGATGAGGTGAAAGGAGCTTTGGATAAAGGCATTCGCATAAAAGGAATCATTCAAAAAGAACGATTATATGTATCCGTTATAAGTGTTAAACGGAGAAAAGAAAGAGAACGAATGAAAAAGCGATTTCGATATAAGAAGTAAACGGCGAAGAATAATACGAAGAAGATAAGGGGACAGGTTTGTGGAAGGAATATTTATAACGATGGAGGGACCAGATGGTTCCGGAAAAACAACACAAATTGATTTGTTAAAAAGATATCTCGAGAGTAAAGGATATGATATTGTAATTGCCAGAGAACCGGGTGGTACTGCAATTGGTGAAGTTATCCGGAAAATCATATTAAATACAGAATATCAGGAAATGAGTTACATGACAGAACTTTTGTTATATGCGGCTGCCAGAGCCCAGTTGGTAAATCAGGTGATAAAACCGGCATTGTTAGAAAGAAAAGCAGTTATTTGTGACCGGTTTGTAGAATCATCTGCTGTTTATCAGGGAATAGGAAGAGGATTGGGTGTGGATACCGTATATGAAGTAAATAACTATGCTTTGGGTGATGTGACACCAAAGCTTACTATTTTTATGGATTTGGAGGCAGAAGAGGGGATTAAAAGAAAAGAGAATCAGACGGAATTAGACCGTATGGAACTGGAGGACTTATATTTTCACAAACGGGTAGTGGAAGGATACCGGAAACTGGCAGCATTGTATCCGGAACGGATTGTTTCATTAGATGCAACATTGCCAATTGAGACAATTCATAGTATGATTGTTGAAGAGGTAGAGAAAAGATTTTTTAAAGGATAAAAAACGGAAAGGAGATTCTTTATGGATATGCGAATTAACCAACTGACAGGTCAGGCTCCGGTTGAGGCAGGCACGCAGGTTGTGAAGGGTGATGACAGCTTTAAGTTCACATTGATCAGTCATATTGAGAATGATGAATTACAGGAAAAGCTTTCTAATTTAATGAAAGAAATCGAGGAACAGGGTGCAAAAATTACAAAGCATATGGATATCCGGGATATGAAGAGATACCGTAATCTGGTTAAGGAATTTATGAATGAAGTGACTGCGAATTCTCATGAATTTTCCAGAGAGAATTTTCTCGACCGTAAAGGCAGGCACCGGGTGTATGGGATCATAAAAGAGGTAGACAAATCGTTAGACGATCTGGCTCAGGAACTTCTAAAGGAAGAAAAGGATAATTTAGAGATACTGAAAAGGATAGATGATATCAGAGGAATGCTGCTTGATATTTCAACGTGACGGATTAGATAAGGATGAATATAGAGGAGAATAATATGGCAAATTTTAGTGATATTATCGGACATGAGGATATTGTAAAACATTTTAAAAGTAGTATTGAACTGGGGAAGATGTCTCATGCGTATATATTAAACGGAGAAAAAGGGTCCGGAAAAAGAACTTTAGCAGCAGTAATTGCAAAATCCATGCAATGTGAAAGCGGAGAACCGGACCCATGCGGAACCTGTAAATCCTGCCTGCAGGCGGAATCGGGTAATCAGCCGGATATTATATGGGTGGATCACGAAAAACCCAGTGTGATTTCAGTTGATGAAATTCGTACGCAAATCGTAAATGATATTCGTTTGAAACCTTATAGCAGTAAATACAAAATCTATATTGTACCGGATGCACAATTGATGAATCCTCAGGCACAGAATGCACTGTTAAAGACTTTAGAGGAACCGCCGGAATATGCGGTTATTATGTTACTTACAAATAACGTAGATAAATTTCTTCCGACGATTTTAAGCAGATGTATGATACTTAATTTTAAACCCGTTGAGCCATTGTATATCATGGAATATTTGATGACACAGCTGGGTGAGGATCAATTAAAGGCGAGATTTTGTACGGATTTTGCACAGGGAAATCTGGGGAAAGCTGTAAGACTTGCCATTTCACCTGATTATAATGAAATTAAAGAAGATAGTATCCGCCTGCTTCGACGGATGGAAGATATGGAGATGGAAGAGATTATACAAGCAGTTAAGAAAATGGGTAAATATAAGCTGGATGTTACAGATTATATTGATATTATGACAATGTGGTTCCGTGATATTTTAATGGTAAAGATATCGAATTCACCGAACAAAATTATTTTTAAAGAAGAGTTTTCGGTTATGAAAAGGCAGGCCAGCAGAGTTTCTTATGAAGGAATAGAGAAAATTTTAGAGGCATTGGATAAATTAAAGATAAGATTAGAGGCAAATGTAAACTTTGATATTGCAATGGAACTGATGCTGCTTACAATAAAGGAGAATTTAGAATGATAGAAGTAATAGGAGTGCGTTTCAGACCAAACGGAAAGATATACTTTTTTGCCCCATCCGGGCTTGATATAGAAACAGGAGATGCGGTTATTGTCGAGACTGCCCGTGGTGTGGAATACGGACAAGTTGTTCTCGGAAAAAGGGAGGTAGAAGAAGGAGATATTACCTCATCTTTAAAGCCGGTAATCAGGAAAGCAACTCCGGAAGATGATGCAAAAAATGAGAAAAATAAAGCGAAATGCAAGGACGCATTTAATATTTGTTTGGAAAAGATTGCAAAACACGGGCTTGAGATGAAATTGATTGACGTGGAATATACATTTGATAATAACAAGGTACTGTTCTATTTTACTGCGGATGGACGGATTGATTTTCGTGAATTGGTAAAAGATTTAGCATCGGTATTCCGGACAAGAATAGAGCTTCGCCAGATTGGGGTAAGAGATGAAACAAAGATTATGGGAGGAATTGGTATCTGTGGACGTGAACTCTGCTGCCATAAGCACTTGTCTGATTTTGTTCCGGTTTCAATAAAAATGGCAAAGGAGCAGAATCTTTCCCTGAATCCGACTAAGATTTCCGGAGTGTGTGGGCGTTTGATGTGTTGCCTTAAAAATGAACAGGAAACTTATGAATATTTAAATAGCAAGCTTCCGAATGTCGGTGATTTTGTAAAAACATCTGATGGTTTAAAAGGTGAGGTAAATAGTGTAAGTGTGCTTAGACAAAAAGTAAAAGTCATTGTGGAGTTAGACAATGGTGATAAAGAGATTCGTGAGTATACTACAGATGAACTGAAATTTAAGTCAAAGAAGCGTCATAATAATGATAAGGTAAATGATGAAGAACTGAAAGCATTAGAAGCTCTAGAGAAAAAAGAAAGCGGTTCAAAGATTGATTAAAAAGACATTTGGAGAAATAGAAAGTGGTTTTAGAGGATGAGAGAATAGACGATTTACAATGTAAGGGATACCGGTTGATTCAGAAACCAAAAGGTTTTTGTTTTGGTATAGATGCTGTTTTACTTTCTGATTTTGCGAAGGTAAAAAAAGGGCAGAAGGTGCTCGATTTATGTACCGGCAGCGGGGTAATTCCTATTTTACTGGCTGCTAAGACGGAAGGCAGCCGGTTTACCGGTCTGGAACTGCAGGAAGACTATGCAGATATGGCAGGAAGAAGTGTTTTGTTAAATGATTTAGAAAATAAAGTAAATATTATATCCGGTGATGTGAAAGAAATAAAGAAGCTGTTTTCTCCAGCTTCTTTTCAAGTTGTGACGGTAAATCCCCCATATATGACAGAACATCATGGTCTCAAAAATTTGTATGAGCCAAAAACCATAGCAAGGCATGAAGTGGCATTAAAACTTACGGATGTGATTGCGGCTGCAAGTTATGTACTGCCAGAAAACGGGAGTTTTTTTATGGTGCATAAACCTTTCCGTCTGGCAGAAATTTTTAAAGTGATGAAGGAATTCCATTTAGAACCGAAACATATGCGGCTGGTTTATCCTTATGTGAATAAGGAACCAACAATGGTACTGATTGAGGGATTAAAGGGTGGAAGAGAGCGGATTACAATTGATTCGCCGCTTATTGTATACAAAGAAAGGAATGTATATTCGGATGAGATATGTGAAATATATCACAAACCCAATATTAAGTAATAAAATTATATGAGTGGATGGATTAGATAGGAGAAAAGTATGGCTGGAATGTTATATATTTGTGCGACCCCTATTGGCAATTTAGAGGATATTACGCTTCGAACTTTGCGTATTCTTAAGGAGGTAGATTTAATTGCGGCTGAAGATACTAGACATAGCATTAAATTGTTGAATCATTTTGAAATTAATACACCAATGACAAGCTATCATGAGTTTAATAAATATGATAAGGCTAAGGTTTTAGTGGAAAAAATGGCAGCGGGAATCAATATTGCACTTATTACAGATGCCGGGACACCGGCTATTTCAGACCCGGGAGAGGAATTAGTCAGACAGTGTCATGAGGCGGGAATTGAAGTGACTTCTCTTCCGGGACCAAGTGCGTTTGTAACAGCACTTACGATATCTGGTCAGAAAACAAGAAGATTTTGTTTTGAAGCTTTTCTGCCCTATGATAAAAAAGAGAGAGAAGAGATTCTGGAGGAGCTTGTAACCGAGACCAGAACAATCATTCTTTATGAGGCACCCCATAAGCTGAAAAGGACATTGAGGGATCTTTATGAAACGCTTGGCAATAGAAGGATTTCCCTGTGCCGGGAACTGACAAAAAAGCATGAGACAAATTTTTACACAACATTGGAAGATGCAATTGTTTATTATGATACGGAGGAACCGAGGGGAGAATTTGTATTAGTGATGGAAGGTGCAGATCGTACTGTGCTAAAAGAGGAGGAAATGCGGAAGTTTCTTTCTATGAGCATTCCAGAGCATGTAGCATATTATATGGATCAGAATTTTGATAAAAAAGAGGCTATGAAGAAAGCTGCAAAAGACCGTGGTGTCAGTAAAAGGGATATTTATCAGGCACTTTTAGAGAAGTAGCCTGGTATGATTTTAATAATTCGATTTTCGCGGGCAACGAGCCAAGTGGCTGTCTGCAGACATTTGGCGACTGCCGCAAGGGACAGGATATTTATGATAAATTTTTCAAAAAGTCTTCAAAAAAGAACAGAATAATTCATAAAAAGTTTATTGTTATTTAACCTGGAATTTGCTATAATTTTTCTATTCAAAATAGATTTTGGTCTGAGGAAAGTGAAGTGGAGGATGTAATGATGTTGACGAAGGAAGATTTAGCAAATATTAGAGGGTTAATGAAAGATGAGATGTCAGGAATGAAGACACAGATGCTGGATATGAACAGAGAAATAATCACTATTAAGGGGGAGGTAACTGAATTAAAGGACGAAGTAAGCGGAATAAAAGGCGAGGTAACAGGATTAAAGGACGAAGTAAGCGGAATAAAAGGCGAAGTAATTGGATTAAAGGACGAAGTAACTGGATTAAAGGACGAAGTAACCAGATTAAAAGGTGAGGTGGCAGATATTAAAATCAATATGGTAACAAAGAAAGAGTTTAAAGTTCTGGAGAACCGGGTGGACGATCTGCAACAGGATATACATGAATTAAGAGATTATTCTCATAAAAAATTTGTATTAATTGAGAATGAAGTAGTACCAAAGATTTCAGCCCTTTTTGAAATGTCCGATTCTTATGTAAAGCAGGAAAAATGCTTTAAACGGAGAGAGCAGGTGGACAAGAAGCTTAATAGCCTTGAATCCTTAGAAGTGATTGCAAAAATTCATGGTGAACAAATTGGGAAACATGATGAGATATTAGATAAACTGGTAACAAATGCCGGTTGAGGCTTATCCTGACAAAGAGCCAGTTAAGCCTTTGCTTGTTTTTTCTTAAAAATAAACAGCTTACTGAATACATAATTAAGAATTGTTACAAGGATACTAACCAGAACCTTAGATAAAAAGCCTTCGATACCAAAAAAAGTCTGATTCATACCTAATATAACTAAGAGTGGTACACCTAATATTTCTAATAATCCGGTAAAAAGGCGGGAGCCGATAAAGCCGGTAAATTCTCTTAATAGTTCGATAAAGGAATGTGTTTTACTCTCAAAAACCCACTGTTTATTTATAATATAGGCAAAAAGGACCGCCAAAATCCAAGCGGCTATATTGCTGAACAGAATAAGCTGTTCTGTACTTTCAATCGGAAGAAAATTAGTACAGGCAGCATAGACGACCCAATTTACAATAGTGGTTAATCCGCCAGCAATAATATACGTTATAATTTCCTTGTATTTATAAAATAGTTTTTTTAACATAATCCTAACCTGCCAATCTGTGTAAATAGTAATTTTGTCTGCCAGGATTTAGTATAGCACAGTTATTTTAAAAATACTAGAATCAGGCTTTTTTTATTAAGTCTATATTCTTTTGTAATCGGTGGATTTCAAACTGCTGCTGTGCCAAAAAGTGTTCTACCGTTAAGGCAAATTCATTTGAATAATCAGGAAAATGAGGGGGCAGGCTATCTGATAATAGATACTCCAAGGATGTATTTAATGCAATAGAAATATCAACCAGACATTCGAGACTTGGGCGTGCATTTCCACGTTCAATATTTCCAAGGTGTTTTACAGAAAAGTGGAGCTTTAAGGCTAATTTTCTTTGTGTGTAATTTTGTTTTATGCGGGCTTCCCGGATTTTTTTACCCAATGCAGCATAATTTATCATAATCCATATGATACCTCCTAATAGAATAAATAGTGACTGGTACGGCACTTTGCAAATGACTGAACCAGCAGCAAAAATATTATAACAAAGAAAATATAGAAGAAAGGTAACCTGACATAAGGGTTGGGTACTTTATTAAGGGAGAAATAGAAAAAAAGAACAATAAAAATCCCGCGAAAAAAGATAAAAATAAAAAATTCTATTAAAAACAGCAAAACAGAGAAAGAGAAAATTATATATAAAATTATGCTGTTTCACTATTGACATCATTTCGGCATGATTATATACTGAATGTGGTTAACTGTTGTGTTATGAGTAGTTTACCATGATATAGTGTTTCACCATTTTTAGGAATGTGAAAAATATAAAAATAGGAGGATATGATAACATGTCAACAAAAGCAAATTACAAACTTGGCGAAATCGGTGCTGGCAAAGTAGGTTTTTCTAAGACCCGTTCCATCATCGAGGCTGCTTTCTACGGAAACAATGTAGTAAAGGTTAACACTTTAAGAGAAGCTTATGAATTAGCGAAAAACTCTCCGGGAACTATTGTAACGGATATGCCTGTATATCGTGCAGAAGAAATCGGATTAGACGAGGATTCCAAAGTATTATTATTTAATGATGGTGCTGTAACCGGTCGTTATGCTGCTGCCCGCCGTATTAAAGGTGAGCCAGGGGTAGATGACGTTAAATTAGATAAAGTAGTTATGGATGCTGTTTATGAGACTCGTTGGAAAACCATGTACCATGCAGAGGTATTTATCGGTTTGGATCCGGAATTTATGGTAAAGGCTCATTTATTGATTCCAGAAGGAGAAGAGAATATCCTTTATAACTGGATGCTGAATTTCCAGTATATGTCAGATGAATATATTAAGATGTATAAGGAGTCAAAGGCAGTCGGTGATGGTAAAGAAGCCGATATTTATATCTTCTCTGATCCACAGTGGTTCCCACAGGAGAGACCAGATGTAGATTACAGCTGTTTAAGCGATCCTTTAACTCTGTGCTATTTTGATACAGATGAGAACTGTGCAGCAATTCTTGGCATGAGATACTTTGGTGAGCACAAAAAGGGTACTCTGACAATGGCATGGGCTTTGGCAAACCGCAATGGATATGCTTCCTGCCATGGTGGACAAAAGGAGTATTTACTGGCAGACGGTTCTAAGTATGTTGCTTCCGTTTATGGTCTGTCAGGTTCCGGTAAGTCTACTCTTACTCATGCAAAACATGACGGTAAATATGAGATTAAGGTTTTACATGATGATGCATTTATTATCAATACAGATACCTGTGCATCCATCGCATTAGAGCCATCTTATTTTGATAAGACAGCGGATTATCCAACAGGCTGTCCAGATAACAAATATTTATTGACAACTCAGAACTGCTCTGCAACAAAGGACGAGGATGGTAAGATTCAGTTAGTAACAGAGGATATTCGTAACGGTAACGGACGTGCAATCAAGTCTAAGTTATGGTCTCCAAACCGTGTAGATAAGATTGATGCACCGGTTAACGCAATCTTCTGGATTATGAAAGACCCTACCATTCCACCGGTGGTTAAGTTAAAAGGTTCTGCATTGGCTTCCGTTATGGGTGCAACATTAGCAACTAAGACTTCTTCCGCAGAGCGTGTGGCAGCAGGTACTGATATGAACGCAATCCGTATTGTTCCATATGCAAATCCATTTAGAACTTATCCATTGGTAAATGATTATGAGAAGTTCAAGAAGCTGGTGGAGGAGAAGAATGTAGACTGCTATATCATCAATACCGGTGATTTCATGGGCAAGAAGGTTAAGCCTTCCGACACATTAGGAATTCTTGAAGCTATCGTAGAAGGAAAGGCAAGCTTCGCACAGTGGGGACCTTTTGAGGACATTGAGATTATGAATTGGGCTGATTTTAATGTAGATTTAAATGATGCAGATTATAAAGCTCAGTTAAAGGCTGCTATGCAGACCCGTGTAAAGGCTGTTGAAGACTTTGGTACAAACAAAGGCGGTTATGATAAGCTTCCGGACGAAGCACTTGCAGCATTACAGAAATTAGTAAATGTACTTTAATCTAATATAAAAAGCAGAGGGCTGCCAGGATATTTTTTAGCCGGCAGTCCTTTTTATGTACGGGGCACATAAGGTAATTAGCTGCTACGCAGCATGTTTATAATTTTTTATGGATTGATAAGCATATATTTTCTTATCGTTTTAAAATCAGAAGGTCCGATATCCAGAAATTTTTTATGAAAATCCTGTTCTGTAAAGGCTTCCATTTTTTCACGTTGATAAGCTTCTTTCAAATCTTTAATCTCCAGATATCCGATAAAATACCGAAGATAAACTGCAGGTGATTCTACTACATAGGAATATACATCCGCACCGTAATAACTGTTAAACCCATTGTCTTCAAAATATTTATTTACGTCAGATAAGGTCCAGTTTTCGTAATTTACCCCCAGATCAATGCGGGAACTGAGAGCGAGATTGATTATGGTTTCATCCTGATAAAGACGGCACAGGCTGTCTCCCGGAAGCGGATATTTCAAAAAAGTAAATGCATTCATTTCCACATAAGTTGCCCATCCTTCCACGTAACCGGGATAGTCAAGAATCTGGCGAAGTTCATCGGGGTGCGTATCGTTAAAATAGACTGTCTGATAAAGATGTCCGGGAAATCCTTCGTGAGCAAGCGTGGTGAAAAGATTCCCGTTTTCTGCATTTGTATAAAGAGAGTTGATGTAAATTGTATTGTCTGTGTAGTTATCAATAGCGGGGATCATAAAAAATGCCGGACTTACCGATTGTGCAAGGCTGTCGGGAACCGATTTAATCTTGTAGGAAGGAGTCTTTTTCAGAACAGGATAATCTTTACGGATCATTAGGGAAAGAGCTTCTAAAATCCCTTCCGGTGATTCGTAATAAGTATCCATTGGATTCTCGCAATAATACAGATAAGCCTTTTGATCGGTCAAGGCTATATTCAGGACATCCCCTAAGGTTTGTTTTAAAGTTTGATCCGTTAGAGAAATCAGGTCCGATACGGATTTGTCAGAGCCGGTATTGCTTTTTACAAGAAGAGAGTAATAGCTGGTACCATCAGGAAGGGATGACAGACCATAGGGTGTATTTAAGTCAGGTGTATTATTTTTACCGGTAGTAGATAGGGAAGAATTGACATAGCGATAGAGTTCTTCGTATGCCGGTAATACATATTTCTCTACATAACTGCGGTTTTGTGCCTTGTATCGTTTTATCTTCTTACCAGAGAGCCCTTCCACATGGCGAATTCGCTCATCAAAGGTATCAACAAAGCAGTTATTTTCGGTTTTAAGACTTTTTATCATTGTGGCGATTCCTTCTTTTGTGTCATTTAGCAGAAAATCAGGAGAAGAAAATTCAAGATTTGTACGGTGTTTTTCATAGGCAATCACATTGTTAAAGTAATCGGGAATCTGGGTCAGAAGGGAAAGATAGGTTTTAACATTTTCCTCTGTGTGAAGTGGATATTCACTGAGGGTTACCGGCAGATTTGCCTGAACACCGGATGTGGCTCCCAGTAATTCCTCGTAATAGGCATATTTAGAAAGCTCATTGTTTAAATTAATATGATTTTCCAGAAGAGAGTAGGTGATTTGCTCCTGTTTTGTTAAGTCAGTAGATTTAAAATGGTTTAGGGTATTCGAAAGCAGGCTTGTCATTTTGGCACCGGATTGGTTTTTTCTATCCTGCTCGTACTCTTTATAGGAGAAGGCAGTAAGCTTGGGGGAAAGTTCCGGAATCCGGTAACGATAAGGGTTTTTTAACGTATAGGCAGTAGTAATGGAATCATTTGTTACCTCATAGCAAAAGAGAGCATTTGTAAATTCGGAAAAAGTCGAGGCATGTTCCATTTTTTCTAAAAGACCGGTGCGGTAGCTTTCATTATCAGTAGGGGAAACGATATGAATTCCCAAAAAAGTAAAAAAAATCAGAAGAAAGGAAAAAAGAGGGAATAGAATGAAAGTCAGCCGTTTATGGGAAGGAAGAAATTGCATAGAAACTCCAGATAAGATTTTCTTTACATATATATGAGAGGGAAAATAAAATATGAAAAAAGATAAATATTATATATTATAAAACCGTAAATAAAATAATAGTTATAGATTAAAATTGACTACCGTAATAAAATGTGTTAACATAGAAAACACAAATATTTATAAATGGAGGAAATAAGCATGAAAAAGAGTTTAAAACAAGTTTATCAGAGAATGATTGTTTCTATGGCTATTATGATTGGTATGATATTTAGTATACCGACATATGTGAATGCAAGCCAAAAAACTATGGATGACGACTTTGTAAGCCGTTATATTACGGTGTATGGAAAAAAAGCACATGTTTTGTTGTATGGTGATGTGGATTTGGCAGAGAATGATTTTGCAGATAAAAGTAAGACTGTTTTAGTTATGCTGCCCGGATTGGCATCCCCATCACCTCATATGGAATTTAAACCCCTTGCACAGGCTCTGGATTCTGAGTTTAATGTTGTTATTATTGAACCATTAGGGTATGGATTAAGTGATTTGGCATCTACAGACAGAACGGCAAAAAATATAAATCAAGAATTGAATAAAATGCTTGATGAGATGGGGATTAACGAATGCTTACTGTTGGTACATTCTTTCGGGGGAGTATATGGCATGGATTTTGTCCGGGATTATCCGGAAAAGGTTAAAGGCTTTATTGCGATTGATAATACGGTCTATGATCCCGACTTAATAGAGGAGCTTGCAGCGGAGAAGGAATATATACTGCAGGAAATAGAACAATTTAATCGTACCAGAGATTCATTTTCATCCATTCAGGAGTTTCAAAATGCGATTGCCCAAAATCCGGAAAAATACCAGGTAGAGTTACCACAGGTTACCGGATATACATATTCAGAAAGAGATAAAGAGGAATATATTCAGGCAGTTTCTCTTGGCAGCAACGAAACGATAAAGAATGAAGTAAGTTTAATGGATCAATCCTTAGAGGCAATAAAAGGGAAAAAATTTCCGGATTCGCTTCCGGTCTTAACGATGATATCCTCCTCGAATGCTACGATGCCAGCATGGGTAACCGGACACCGCAATCAGCTTAATTTTGAATCGGGAAGTCATGAATTATATACGGTAGAAGGCAGTCATTATATATGGTATACAAACATGTCTGGTGTTGTAGATCATATAAAGGAATGGAAGTCTGCTCTTGACAAAGAAATAGAATCTGAAGAGAATGAGAATTAATGAAAAGAAATAAGTGATAAAAAGAAGAAGCAGGTCTGTATCGTGATATACAGATGAATTAAAATGGTATTATGAGAGACGAGCCCGCCTTTATATGTTATGAAAGGCGGGTTTTTTGGAACCAATTTGTACTTGACGAATCGGCATATATGGTGTATCTTAAAAAGGAATTAGCAATATGCAATTCGTAAAGTTAATGTAAAAAACTTCTCTTATTCAGAGTGGTGGAGTCAGAAGGGACTGAGAAGCCACGGCAACCCCAGAAAGTTGGAAGGTGCCGGCCTGAAGCGAGCGGGAAACGCATCGAGCAATAAGAGGATTTGAATATAAGATGATAGTAACCTTCAAATCCTTGATTTGGAGGTTTTTTACTATTCAAAAAATATAATTAAGGAGGAAATGAAGTAAAATGGAAAAATTACTATTTACATCAGAGTCAGTGACGGAAGGGCATCCCGACAAAATCTGTGACCAGATTTCAGATGCGGTATTGGATGCGTTAATGGAACAGGATCCGAACAGCCGTGTGGCGTGTGAAACTTCTATTACTACCGGACTTGTGCTGGTAATGGGAGAGATTTCAACGAATGCTTATGTTGATATCCAGAAAATTGTCCGGGAGACAATCCGAGGGATTGGATATGATAATGCGACATATGGTTTTGACTGCGATACCTGTGGTGTAATCACTGCGATTGATGAGCAGTCCAGCGATATTGCGATGGGAGTGGACAAGGCATTAGAGGCGAAAGAGAATCAGATGAGTGATGCGGATATTGAAGCCATTGGTGCCGGTGATCAGGGCATGATGTTCGGATTTGCTTCCAATGAAACCGAAGAATATATGCCATACCCAATCAGCCTTGCTCATAAGCTTGCAAGAAAACTTACAGAAGTTCGTAAAAATGGTACACTTCCATATCTTAGACCGGATGGAAAGACACAGGTTTCTGTAGAGTATGATGAAAATGGAAAGCCTGTCCGTTTAGAGGCGGTTGTTTTGTCTACCCAGCATGGAGAAGAAGTCAGCCAGGAGCAGATTCATGAGGATATTAAAAAGTATGTATTTGATGCAGTGTTGCCAAAAGATATGGTGGATGCAGATACCAAATTTTTTATCAATCCTACCGGGCGTTTTGTAATCGGTGGACCAAACGGGGATTCGGGACTTACAGGGCGTAAGATTATTGTAGATACCTATGGTGGATATGCACGTCATGGCGGCGGGGCATTTTCCGGTAAGGACTGCACAAAGGTAGATCGTTCTGCTGCTTATGCTGCAAGATATGTGGCAAAGAATATTGTGGCGGCGGGGCTTGCCGATAAATGTGAAATCCAGCTTTCTTATGCCATTGGTGTGGCACGACCGACCTCTGTCCGTGTCGATACCTTTGGAACCGGAAAATTAGATGAACTTAAGCTGGTGGAGATTGTCCGTGAAAACTTTGACCTTCGACCGGCAGGGATTATTAAGATGTTAGATCTTCGCCGTCCAATCTATAAGCAGACGGCTGCTTATGGTCATTGTGGCCGTACGGATTTGGATCTGCCATGGGAGAAGCTGGATATGGTGGAGAAGCTAAAGAGCCATCTGTAAAGAATCATTTTCCAATATGGCAGAATCAAAATATGGTAAAGAAAAATAATAAAACGGTTTAAGATAATAGTATGTTTGCAATGGTGACAGTAGAAATGTTAGTTCTGCTGCCACCATTGTTCTGTTTAATGGTTTGTCTGCTACGTTGTTTGCAGGGGGAATCGTTGACTTAAAAAAAGATTCACGTTACAATAGCCTTAAATGGAGAGAATCAGGCAGGAGGTGGATAACGTGAAAAAGGGGTCAGCATTTTGGAATAGTAAAACCATATCGTTTGTTTCCGGATTATCTTTCTTCTTTGTTATATGCATTATTTTGATGAGTTATTCTTATATGAATTCCTGCGTAGAATATGAATCGAAGGTACAGAATCATAGATATGAGTTAAATAAATTGGGAGAATCCCTGGCGGATGCTTCGGATTATTTAACAGATGAAGCAAGAGAATATGCAATTACAGGAGATATTGCACATCTTTATAATTACTGGTATGAGATTGAGCAGACAAAGACAAGGGACCGCGTGATAGAAAAATTAACCGGTTATCATCTGCCAGAACAGGAAAAAGAACGGTTAGAAGAGGCAAAGTCTTTTTCGGACCAGTTAATCACCATTGAAACGTATTCCATGAAAATGATATTGTTATCTCAAAATAAGTCAGAAAGTGATTTTGAATATAATGACGAGATCAAAGAATATATTTCAAATGTAATGGCATGTGAGCTTCCTGAAGGGTACAGTGAATTTACTCCGGAGAAAATGAAAGGGAAGGCGGTTGAAATACTGTATGATAATAATTATATAAATTCTAAACATCGGATCATGTCACCCATTAATGAATTTCAGGATATTATAAATCAAAGGTTAAACAGTGAGGTACAGGTTTCTGTTCAGGGTCAGCGGCATGCCTTGATTTTACAGATTGTCTGTTTTGCCATTGCAATTTTATTAATGGGTTTTATATTGCTGTCATTTCAATATTTTTATATTTCCCCGCTAAAAGGTTATACAAATCAGTTACAGGCGGAACAATCGGATGGCAGAAAAACGGAAGTTTCCGAAATACGGATACAACCGGGGGGAGCTTATGAGTTGCGGGAATTCGGGCGTATATTTAATGAACTATCCTGTCTTTTATTTCAAGAGGTAGAAAAGAGTGCAAAAGCAGAAAAACGGATGCGGATTGCAAAGGAGGAGGCAGTAAAAGCCAGTCATGCAAAAAGTGATTTTCTTGCCCGGATGAGTCATGAACTGCGGACTCCGTTAAATGCGATTACAGGTTATGTATATTTATTAAACGAAACAGACCTAGATTACAAACAGCAGCGCTATTGTGACAGTATTCAGGCATCTTCGGACAGTCTTCTGGGGCTAATCAGCGATGTTTTAGATTTTTCCAAGATTGAGAGCGGTAATATGGTAGTGGATAATACTCCCTTTTCACCAATGGATTTAATTGAAGACATTTACCATATCATGGAAAATACTGCAAAACAGAAAGGAATTTGTTTAAAGCTTGACATTCGTTCGGATATGCCGGCAGTGGTAATCGGTGACGCTTTAAAGCTTCGACAGGTTTTGATGAATTTGGTGGGAAATGCAATAAAGTTTACGGAGGAAGGAACCGTAACCGTTTGTGCCGAGGTGGAAAAGGCAGATGAGGATATAATAAATATTAAATTTACGGTAGAGGATACCGGAATCGGAATTAAGGAGTCGGAACAAGACACTATTTTTCAACCATTTATCCAAAGTGAAGCCGGAACTACCCGGAAATATGGCGGAACCGGTCTGGGACTGGCTATTTCAAAGAAGATTGTGGAACACTGCAGTAAAGGAAAGGAAACGCTGCAATTAGAATCCAAGACGGGGAAAGGGTCGAAGTTTTTCTTTTCCATGCCGTTTGTGACAGGCAGCAGGGATCAGCTCATAGAGGAGAGAGAAGAACCGGAATGGGGAAAGAATTCGGATAAAGTTGTTTTACTAGTAGATGATAATAAAATTAATATTGATGTAGAATCCGAAATTATTTCTGGATTTGGAGTGAGAGTGGTAACTGCCGCCAGCGGGATAGAGGCAATTGAGTATATAAAGGGGCATAAGGCAGATTTAATATTTATGGATATTCGTATGCCCGACATGGATGGTTATGAATCCAGCTGCAAGATACGTCGGCTGAAAAACGGAAAAAAGGTGCCAATCATAGCATTATCGGCAGATGCAGTAGAAGGGGTGAGAGAAAAGGTGCTAAGCTTTGGCATGAATGATTATATAACAAAGCCGCTTAAGCCTGTAAAGCTAAAGAAGATTATGCAGCAGTATTTTCAATCCGAAAAAGAAGAAAAGGTTATGGATCATGCTGAAAACGAAGTCTATTTTCAACGAGAGGAATGCCTCGAAAATCTGAATCGGAATGAGCATCTTCTGGTTACCCTGTGTAATCGATTTTTAGAAGGGCAGTGCAATACGGCAAAATTTATCGGGCAGCACCTGAAAGATCATAATATTGGAAATGTATTATACATGCTCCACGATTTAAAAGGTATTTGTGGTAATTTGTGTTTTGGACCCCTTTTTGATGCAGTGTCAGAAATGGAGAATAGGCTGCAAGATGGGAAAGAGGCAGATTATGTGTCCTTTGAAATGATATTTGATGCAACCATTTTAGAGGTTACAGACTTTATAAATGAAAAAGAGTGGTATTATAAAGAAAATGCAAGTCAGGAACCTTTTAACCAGATTTATAACCGGTTTCTCTATTTGTGCCACCAGTATGATGTGATGGCAGTAGAATTATTTCAAAGAAACATACAGGAATTTGCAAAGCATTTGCCGAAACCGCTTTTTAAACAATTAGAGGAGAATATTTTGAAATATGATTTTGAATCTGCAATACAGTTATTAGAGAAAGAATAAGAGGAATGTCTATGTATAAGATTTTAGTTGTGGATGATGATGCGGCATTGCGTTTTGTGTACCGGAAAATGAACGTCTGGAAAGAGCAGGGCTTTGAGATTGCCAAGGAAGCATCAAATGGCAGAGATGCATTAGAAAATCTAAAAAATGAAAAGTTTGATGTGGTTATTACGGATATTCGTATGCCGATATTAGACGGGATTGAAATGCTTCGCAAGATGAGGGAACGGGGCATTACAATCTATACGATCCTGCTAAGTTCTTATAATGAATTTGAATATGCAAGACAGGCTATGATTTTAGGAGCTTCTGATTTTGTTGTTAAGCCGGTGAAAAAAGAGGAACTGGTAGAAGCTTTAAAAAGGGCGAGAGAATATCTTGATACATCAAAAGAAGAAGAACAGCTGTTAGAACAGATAAAAAATACATTTTTGAAAAGAGGGATTGATTATCAGAACAATTCTTTTTTTCGTGAAATCTGTGAATATGTATTAGAGCATATCAAAGAAAATGTTACAATGGAAATGGTTGCGGAACATATGGGATATAATAAGGATTATTTTGGAAAGACCTGCCGACAGAAAACGGGATATAATTTTAAAACATTAATGAATGGAATAAAAATGGAATATGCCAAAATACTGTTAAAAAAGACCAGTGATAAGACTTATGAAATCAGTGAAAAACTGGGTTATGCAGCACCGGATTATTTTACAAAGGTATTTAAGGAAGAGACGGGAATGACACCAAGCATGTATCGCAATCTCTGATTTATATAGGATAATCTCTTTTTTTTAATGTTTTATTCTTTTGCAGGCTGTGATAGGATAAAATTGCAGTTTATGAAAGGCATGCAAAGGAGATGATGAGTTTGAAAAATTATGTAATTACCATTGCAAGAGGCTTTGGAAGCGGTGGAAAACAAATCGGAATGGCACTTTCTAAGGAACTGGGTATTCCCTGTTATGAAAGCCAGATCCTTTCAATGGCATCTGACTACAGCGGCATTAAGAAGGAAAAATTTGTAGAAGTGGATGAAAAGCTGAGAGGAATTCATCTGCTTAACAAGCTTACGATTGCACCGGATACAGATTATATTGTAGGACCGACAGAAAAAAGCTTTACATCGGATGTAAATCTTTATAACATTCAGGCACAAATTATCCGTGAGCTTGCAAAGATACAGTCCTGTATTATTATTGGTAAATGTGCCAATCACATTTTGCGCAATTACAAAAATGTAGTGAGTGTTTACATTGAAGCACCAAGGAGTGCATGCGTAGACAGCATTGTGAATTTATTGGATGTTTCTTCTGATGAAGCAAATAAAATGATTTATCAGACAGACCGCTATCGTGCTGATTATTATAAGTACTATACCGGTGGTGAGGACTGGACAAATCCGGTGCTTTATGATATGACATTAAACAGTGACCGCATTGGCAGGGATAAATGCGTTCCGCTTATTATAGCGTATCTAAAGATCAAACTTGGCAGAGATGTTTTTCATAATTTGGAAGCATAGGTAATTTGTTAAAACTGCATCATAGAAACGACAACGGAGTCGGTACCATAATGGTATCGGCATTTTTTTTGCTCTGCACCTGATTAAAAAAAGCAGATAGAAGGGCAAGCAGGTAATCAGTTTTAGAAACAAAATTGGTTACAAAAAGAGGAGGAAAAGAGTATGGAAAAAAGATATTTTAAAAAGATTGCAGCATGTACATTGGCGTTATTTATGGCGATATCACTGGTAGCCTGTGGTGATTCATCCTCTGCCGGCTCCGGAAAGGAAGACACCGTAAAAGTTGGGTTACTTCATTCCTTGACAGGGTCCATGGCAATTAGTGAAAAATCTGTCCGGGATGCGGAGGTGTTGGCAATAGAGGAAATCAACAAGGCAGGAGGTGTGCTGGGAAAACAGATTGTGTATGTAGAAGAGGACGGGGCTTCCGAGCCGTCTACATTTGCAACAAAGGCTGAAAAATTAGTAGATAGTGAAAAAGTGGCAACGGTATTTGGGTGTTGGACCTCATCCTCCAGAAAAGCAGTAAAGTCCATTTTTGAAGATTATAATGCGTTATTATGGTATCCGGTGCAATATGAAGGAATGGAGGATTCCGACAATATTGTGTATACGGGTGCGGCTCCAAATCAGCAGATTGTTCCTGCAATAGAATACCTGATTGCCCAGGGATATAAAAAATTTTTCCTGATTGGTTCAGATTATGTTTTTCCAAGAACCGCCAATATGATTATTAATGCACAGGTGAAGGAAGCAGGATGTGAAGTAGTGGGTGAAGAGTACGCAGATATGGACCAGACAGATTTTGCGTCTATTATTTCCAAGATCGAATCTGCAAAACCTGATGTTATCATTAATACCCTGAATGGTACAGGAAATGTATCTTTCTTTAAACAGATGTCAGAAAAAAACTATACATCAAAGGATTATATGACTATGTCCTTTTCTATTGCGGAAGAGGAAGTGGCAACCATTGGATCTTCCATTTTAAAAGGACATATGGTTTCGTGGAATTATTACCAGACAACTGCAACGGAAAAAAACAAAGAATTTGTAGCAGCCTATAAGGAAAAATTCGGGAAAGACCGTGTAACCTCAGATCCTGCGGAAGCCGCTTATGATGCAGTGTATTTGTGGAAGGAAGTTTGTGAAAAAGCGGGGAGTTTTGAAGTAGACGACGTTTTAGGGGCAGTCCGTTCGGGTGAAATCAGCTATGAGGCACCAGAAGGAACCGTTGTCATTAATGGGGATAACCAGCATTTGGCTAAAACAGTCCGGATTGGAGAAATTGGAGAAGATGGTCTGATTACAGAAATTTACGCCACAAATGCACCGGTGGATCCGGATCCATACTTAAAGAACTATGACTGGGCGGTAAAGGCAGGAATTCAGCCATTAGAATAGAAGAGAAAAGAGGTTGGGAGTATGGAACAATTTGTAAATGCATTGTTTAACGGTTTGAGCTTAAGCTCCATTATTCTTTTGACATCTTTAGGGCTTGCAATTACTTTTGGTCAGATGAGGGTCATTAATATGGCACACGGTGAATTTGTAATGGTGGGAGCCTATATGACCTATGTAGTACAAAATATAGTGGCGGTGGTTGTTCCGCCAAGTATGCAGGGTATTTATTACATATTGGCAATACCGGTTGCATTTTTCACCACTTTCCTATTGGGGAGTATCATGGAGCGGTTTATTATATCCAGATTGTATGGCAGGGAAATTGACAGCTTGTTAGCTACCTGGGGAATTAGTTTAATTTTACAGCAGGCTGCAAGGAGTATTTTTGGAACTCAGGGTGTAAACGTAACGGTACCTTCCTTTTTGGAGGGAGGTATCACCATAAACGGATGTACATTTTCCTTAAACCGTATTTTTATTATTTTGCTTGTATTGATGTGCCTGTTGGGAATGTATTTGATCATGTATCGTTCCGGTTTCGGAAAACAGATGCGGGCGGTTGTGCAGAATCGTTCCATGGCACAATGTATGGGTATTAATTCCAGAAAGGTGGATAACATCACATTTGCCATAGGTTCCGGTATGGCAGGTATTGCAGGCTGTTCCGTTGCTTTATTAGGCTCTATTGATTCTACTGTGGGACAGAGTTATATTGTAAATTCATTTATGGCAATTGTGTTAGGAGGTGTAGGAAAATTAGCCGGTACGGTATTGGGTTCCTCCATTATTGGATTTTCCGGCATTTTTGCAGAGCAGTATACTTCAGCAACAATTGCAAAAGCCATTGTATTACTTATTGTTATTGTCTTTTTACAGAAGCGTCCACAGGGGCTTTTTATAGTAAAAAGCAGAAGTCTGGATGAATAGGAGGCAGGACGATGAAAAAATTGAAAAATCAAGGAAGTAATATATGTTTTCTTGTTATTGTAATTTTACTAGCACTTGCACCTATTCTGGCTGGTGCGGGAATCATTAAAAGTACCTCTATGGTGCTGTTTTTGGGAAAATGTATTGCATTTGCCATTGTAGCAATCGGGTTGGATTTAATCTGGGGATATACCGGAATTCTAAGTCTTGGACATGGTCTGTATTTTTGCTTGGGAGGCTATGCGATGGCAATGTATTTGAAATTACAGGAGACGCAGGGAGGAATTACAGATTTTATGCAGGTAGGGGGGCTGACGGAGCTTCCACTTATCTGGAGACCGTTCCAAAATATTTTTGTTTCTATGCTAATGGTGTTTGTTGTGCCGGGAGCAGCAGCAGGAATTATCGGATACTTTATATTTAAAAGCAGGGTAAAAGGTGTGTATTTTTCCATTATTTCGCAGGCATTGACCTGGGCAGCATATTCTATGTTTATTGCACTGTCTCCGTATACAAACGGGAATGTTGGTATCACGGAAATTAAATCTTTATTTGGGAGTATCAAAGGCAGCGGAAACATAGATAATATGATGAAGGTGTTCTATCTTGCACTGCTGTTGTTGGTGCTTGCATATGCAAGCTCAAAATATCTGGTGGATAGCAAATTTGGCAAGCTGCTGATTGCAATCCGTGACGGTGAAAACCGGACGTATTTCTCTGGTTATAAAGTGAGTAAATTCAAAACCTTTATCTATGTAATATCAGCTGTATTTGCAGGAGTGGCAGGTGCTGTTTTTGTGAATTTCAACGGGAGTATTACCCCTTCTCAAATGACCATTTCCTATTCGATTACCATGGTAATCTGGGTTGCAGTGGGAGGAAGAGGAACAATTATCGGAGCAATTATTGGTGCTTTTTTAATCAACCTGTGTGAATATAATTTAAGCTCTGGCAGTCTGGTGGATATATGGCAGTATATTATCGGAGCGATTTTTTGCATCACAATCCTTTTCTTCAAGGGTGGAATTGTTGGTCTTGTAAAGGAGAGAATTTCGAAAGTTGATCGAAAAACAGATTAGAATGGTGAAAACAGCAGCATTGTAAAAGGTGAAAAAGGCAGAATAAAGAAAGGATAAGCTTATAGCTTTTGCGGGTAAATGATATGGAAGATAACACAGTATTAAAAATAAAAAATATATCCGTGTGTTTTGACGGATTTTATGCATTAACGGATGTAAATGCAAATGTAAAGCGGAACAGCATTCATTTCTTTATTGGACCGAATGGTGCCGGAAAAACGACCCTGCTTGATATTATTTGTGCAAAGACGAAACCGACAAAGGGTATGGTAACATTTTATCCAGAGGGAAGAGAGAAAATCAGGCTGATGGGCATGCCGGAATACAAAATCGTAACGGAAGGGATTGGGCGTAAGTTTCAGGTTCCCTCTGTGTTTGTAAATCTTACGGTAGAGGACAATATGATACTTTCCTTAAAAGGACATAAGGGTATTTTGGATACTATTTTTAAAAAAACCTCGAAGGAAGAAATGAAATGGATTTATCAGGTATTGGAAAGAGTAGGATTAAAAGAACATGCGGGGCTACGTGCGGGTGCATTGGCACATGGTGAAAAGCAATGGTTGGAAATCGGTATGCAGTTGGTGCAAAGACCGGAAATTATTATGTTAGATGAGCCGGCTGCCGGAATGGGAAAGCCGGAAACCTTTAAAACAGGTGAGATATTAAAAGAAATAAAAAAGGAATGTACCATTATCGTGATTGAACATGATATGGATTTTGTGAAACAGGCAGCAGATACAGTAACGGTCTTACATGAGGGAAAGGTACTGATGGAAGGCAGTATTGATGAGGTTTTAGCAGATAAAACGGTACAGTCGGTTTATCTTGGAAGAGGTGGTGAATAATATGCTGAAAATTTTAAACCTGGATTCCTGTTACGGGGAAAGCAAGGTGATTCGTAATTTATCTCTGGATATTATGGAGGGCGAAATTGTCAGTCTGATCGGAAGAAACGGTGTCGGAAAGAGTACGACGCTGAAAAGTATCATGGGACTGGTTAAAACTCCAAAGGGAAGTATTCTTATGAAGGATAAGGAATTGATTAAGATGCCAGTTTATGAGAGGGTAAAGCAGGGAATCGGTTATGTTCCTCAGGGACGGGATATCTTTCCTCAGATGACAGTGGAGGAAAATATCGAGTTAGGTTTGCAGCCGTTAGGCGGGAAAGGAAAGATACCGGATTATCTTTACGATTTATTTCCAAAGCTTTCACAGTATGCCAAGCGTAAGGGTGGTGATTTATCGGGTGGACAGCAGCAACAGTTAGCCATTGCAAGAGCCTTAGTGGCAGACCCCCAAATATTGATTTTAGATGAGCCTACGGAGGGAATTCAGCCATCTATTATTGCAGATATTGGTGAGGCAGTTCAGAAAATTAATAAATGGAAAAAGATTACGGTCTTACTGGTAGAGCAGTATCTGGATTTTGTATTAAAGAATTCCTCTTATCTTTATGTAATGGAAAAGGGAGAAATTGTTTTTCAGGGTAAAACTGCCGAAGCGGATCCGGTTCATGTTCAGAAGTTGATGACAGACTAAACGGAAATGAGGGATTATTATGAGTGAATGGGCTGAAGTTCTGATTGTGGATGATATGCCGGATCACATTGCATATGTAAGCGGGATATTAAAGGAAGAAGGTTATCGTGTTTATGCTGCGGTAAATGGGGAGAGGGCCCTTGATTTTTTGGAGCATAGGCAGCCAGACCTGATTCTGCTGGATATTCGGATGGCGGGTATGAACGGATTAACGGTATGTCAGAAAATAAAAGAAAATCCTAAAACCAGTGAGATTCCGGTTATTTTCCTGACAGCGGAAAATCGTCCGGAAGTAATTCGTGAGGGCTTTGAAATCGGGTGCTGTGATTATATATTAAAGCCTTTTATTAGAGAGGAGTGTATTGCCAGAGTACGTATGCATATTCGGATGTCCAGACAGAATCAGGAGCTGGCAGCCGCCAATAAAGAACTTAACCTGTTTTGTAGTGCAGTATCCCACGATCTGCGTTCGCCTTTAGAGGTCATATCGCTGCTGATTGGCACGTTAAAGGAAGAACTTGGAGAACAGACAGGTACAGAAGTGCTTGAAGTTGCGGATATGATACAGAATAAATCAAACCAGCTAAGGGAAATGATACTAAGACTGTTAGATTTTTCAAGAATGTGCAATATCAAGCCTGATTTTAAGGAAATTGATATGGATGTTATTGTTGATTCCGTATTTGAAGAGCTAAAATCATTAGAACCCGATCGTAAAATTACTTTTATTCACAACACATTGGGAACCGTATTCGGGGATGAGGTGCTCATAAGGCTGGCTGTAAAAAATGTTCTCCACAATGCAATTAAATTTACCGGAAAACGGGAAACGCCTGTAATTATAATAAATTCCGAAAAGGATGAGGTCTGGACAAATATTACAATAAAAGATAATGGAGCCGGTTTTGATATGGAGTATGCAGAAAAATTGTTTACTATTTTTCTGCGCCTGCATGATGACACAGAATATGAAGGAAGCGGCGTAGGACTTGCACTGGTGGACAGAATTATGAAACGGCACGGAGGTAAAGTCAGCATAATCGGAGAGGTAGACCGGGGAGCCGAGGTTACATTAAGTTTTGTGCGATAAATATTTTAGGAGGAGATTTTATGCATTTAACACCAAGAGAACAGGAAAAGCTAATGCTGCACTATGCCGGAAATCTGGCAAAGGAACGAAGACAGAAGGGATTAAAATTGAATTATCCGGAGGCAGTTGCCTATATTTCTTCTGAAATATTGGAACAGGCAAGAATGGGAATGAGTGTAGCAGAACTGATGCGTTATGGAAGGAAACTATTGTCGGCAGAGGATGTGATGGAGGGGGTTGCCGAAATGATTCCGGAAATTCAGATTGAGGCAACATTTTTAGACGGAACCAAGCTGGTTACGGTACATAATCCGATTCCTGCGGCACAAAAGCTGATACCCGGAGAAATTCTTGCAAAGGAAGGAAGTTTGATATTGAATGAGAATAAGGAAACAATAGAGATTCCGGTTGTCAACACGGCAGACCGTCCAATTCAGGTGGGGTCTCATTTTCACTTTTTTGAAGTGAATAAAGAGCTTTCTTTTAACCGGCGGGCAGCATATGGGATGCGTCTTGATATTCCCTCTGGAACAGCAGTGCGCTTTGAGCCGGGGGAAACAAAGCAGATTGTGCTGGTAAGGATCGGCGGGCAGCGTATGGGATATGGTCTAAACGGGCTAGTAAATGGAAGTATGGATGATGAAACGATAAAAGAAGCAGCATTTATGAAGGCAAAGGCACTTGGATTTAAAGGAATTTAGGGAGGGATACTATGTTAGAAATATCTAGAAAGGCATATGCAAATATGTATGGACCAACGACGGGGGACCGGCTCCGTCTGGCAGATACCTCTTTGATCATTGAGATAGAAAAGGATTATGCAGTATATGGAGAAGAAGCCAAATTTGGCGGGGGAAAATCCCTTCGGGACGGAATGGGACAATCATCTGTACACACGGATGCGGAGTGCTTGGACACAGTGATAACCAATGCAGTCATTATAGACAGTACCGGCATTTATAAAGCAGACATTGGAATAAAAAACGGAAGGATTGCAGGAATCGGTAAGGCTGGTAATCCTCATATGATGGATGGAGTGACACCGGATATGATTATCGGAAGTGCGACAGAGGCGGTTGCGGGAGAAGGCTTGATTGTAACTGCCGGAGGAATTGATTCCCATATTCATTTTATCAGTCCCACACAGATTGAAACGGCACTTTACAGTGGGGTGACAACAATGATAGGAGGAGGGACTGGACCTGCAGATGGAACCAATGCAACCACCTGTACACCGGGAATTTTCAATATACATAAAATGTTGGAGGCATCCGAAGGTCTGCCAATGAATTTTGCATATTTGGGAAAGGGAAATACAAGCAGTGAGGAACCGTTAGAAGAACAGATAAAAGCGGGGGCAGCGGGACTAAAGCTCCATGAAGACTGGGGTTCCACTCCAGATGCAATTGACCACTGTCTGGCAGTTGCAGATAAATATGATGTACAGGTATCCATTCATACGGATACGCTGAATGAAGGAGGCTTTGTGGAAAGTACCATTGCTTCGTTTAAGGAACGGACAATTCATACCTATCATACTGAAGGAGCGGGTGGGGGGCATGCACCGGATATTATCAAAGCCGCCGCATTTCCTAATGTACTGCCGTCTTCAACGAATCCAACAATGCCGTATACAAAAAATACCATAGATGAGCACCTGGATATGTTAATGGTCTGTCATCACTTGGATAAGACAAATCCGGAAGATGTGGCATTTGCAGATTCCCGGATACGGCCTGAAACCATTGCGGCAGAGGATGTCCTCCATGATATGGGCATTTTTTCCATGATGAGTTCGGATTCTCAGGCGATGGGACGGGTGGGGGAAGTGATCATGCGGACATGGCAGACTGCGGATAAAATGAAGAAGCAGCGAGGACCGTTGGAAACGGACAGTGAAAGAAATGATAATAACCGGGTAAAGAGATTTATTTCTAAATATACCATTAATCCTGCAATTACACATGGTATTTCGGATTATGTCGGCTCTGTGGAGGTTGGTAAGATTGCGGATTTAGTGCTGTGGAAGCCTGCCTTATTTGGAACAAAGCCGGAAATGATATTAAAAAATGGATTTATTTGTGCTTCCAGAATGGGAGATGCCAATGCATCCATTCCTACTCCGCAGCCGGTTGTATATACAAAGATGTTTGGGGCAAAAGGACAGGCAGTAGACCGGAGCTGTATTACTTTTGTATCGCAATATGCATATGAGCATGGAATAAAAGCAGCACTGGGTTTAAACCGGATGGTTCTGCCTGTTAAAAACTGCAGAACGATCGGAAAAAAGGATATGCGCCATAATAATATAATGGCAGATATACGGGTAGATCCGGAAACTTATACGGTTACGGTAGATGGGAAGGAAATAACCTGTGAACCTTTTGAAGAGGTGGCATTAGCGAGGCGGTATTATATGTTTTAGAGAGAGGAATTTGGCAATGTTAAAAAACAGGAGGTTATGTAAGTCATGATTAGTGATAAAATATTGGATATTAATATAAGTGATAAGGATACGGTTGTCCGGGTTCCTATGGAATGGTTTGAAACGGAAAAAAAACGCCTTAAAAAAATTGCGGAGGACGGTACAGAAATCGGTATCTGTATTGAAGAAAATCTTCATGATGGAGATGTGATTGCACAAAGAGGGGAAAAGTTCTATGTAGTAGATATTATTCCTTCTAAAGTAGTTAAGATAACGGTATCTGATATGGAGGAGATGGGGCGGCTGGGATTTGAACTGGGAAACCGTCATTTATCTCTAAAAATTACCGAAAATACGGTTTTGGTTCCCTATGATGAGCCCACCTTTCATTACCTTATAAAATTGGGATTTCACGTAGAAGAAACAATGGAAAAGTTGTCTGATTTTATCGTATGTAAGGCACATGGACATAATGATGGGCATGAACATGGTCATTTGCATGAATAGAAAGAATACTAAAGAAAGTTGTCATAAAAGGAATGCAGTTAGTATTTTTTTAGGACGGGCTGACGGAAAGGAGATCATAATGAACACAATTTCTTTGTTGTCTATGCTTCAGTCGCAGGACAGTTTATTTCCAATTGGTGCATTTACACTTTCAAACGGATTGGAAACACTGGTTCAGGAAATGGTTATTACAAATTCAGAAAATCTGCAGGAATATGTGAAAAGCTATCTGTCGATGATGCCCTATAATGAGCTGGGTGTGGCGGCACTTGCTTACCAGCATTCAGAAGATGTAACATTTATTCAGGAATTAGATGAATATTATGGGGCTTTGAGGGTGCCGATGGAAGTTCGTCAGGGAAGTGAGAAGCTTTGCCGAAGATTTTTAAAGCTTTTAGAGCATATTAAGAAATGGAAAACCGGGTCGTTAAAAATTTATTACGAAAAAATTTGTAAAAAAGAATGTTATGGGCATCACCCCATTGCGGTGGGATTGTATGCGAAAGAGCGGGGGGTACCGCTTGATGAAGGATTGACAGTTTATGGCTATAATATTTTGTCAGCGATTGTGACCAATACCGTAAAATCCGTACCCTTAAGCCAGATGGAGGGACAAAGGATTTTGTTTGAAGCCTTTACGGATTTAGAAAAGGCGGTTTTGCAGGCACAGACAGTAAATCTTATGGATGTCGGAATCGGGGGAACCGAATTTGAAATTGCGGCAATGCGGCATGAGACATTGTATTCACGGTTATATATGAGTTAGGAGGCGGCATATGAGTTATGTAAAAATCGGAGTAGGCGGACCGGTAGGTTCCGGCAAGACAGCATTAATTGAACGGTTAACCCGGATCATGGCAAAGGAATACAGCGTAGCAGTTATTACGAATGATATCTATACAAAGGAGGATGCCGAATTTTTAATCCGAAATTCAGCATTACCCAAGGAGCGTATTATCGGGGTAGAGACCGGCGGTTGTCCGCACACGGCGATAAGAGAAGACTGTTCAATGAATTTGGAGGCGGTAGAAGAAATGGCGGAACGTTTTCCAGATGTAGAGATTATCTTTATTGAGAGTGGTGGAGATAATTTATCTGCTACCTTTAGTCCTGATCTGGCAGATGCATCTATATATGTGATTGATGTGGCACAGGGAGAAAAAATTCCAAGAAAGGGAGGTCCGGGAGTGACCAGATCAGACCTGCTGGTTATAAATAAAACGGATCTGGCACCGCTGGTAGGGGCAAGTCTTGAGGTGATGGCAAGAGATTCCGAGATAATGCGCCAGAAAAGACCGTTTTTATTTACAAATTTAATGACCCTGGAAGGGGTGGAGGAAGTGATAGACTGGATAAAGAAAGATGTGTTATTTGAGGGGATGAAATGAAAAGCCGATTATATATGTCTGCCGGTCTGATGCAGAAAAAAACAATATTAAAGGATGTATACTGTGAGGCACCTTATCGGATTATGCAGCCGTTTTATGAAAAGGACTGGATGGAGGCAGTCCTTATGTCTTCCAGTGCGGGCATATTTGGCGGAGATAATTTTGAATCCCATTTTGAAATCGGTGAGGGTGCAAAAGTCTGCATGAAGAGTCAGAGCTACGAAAAGGTATTTCAGAGGAAAGAGCAGTCTGCTGTTAAATGTATCAAAATAGAAGCTGCGAGGGATGCAGCAGGTATTTACCTCCCCTATCCTGTCATTCCGTTTGCCAAAAGCCGTTATGAGTGTAGTACAGAGATTTATCTGCATGACAGATGTACCTTTCTTTATGGAGACATCTTTAACTGTGGACGGGTTGGAATGGAAGAACGCTTTAAAATGGACTGGTTTTGCAGTCGTACCAAAATATATCATGCAGGTCGTCTGGTATTTGCAGATCACACATATATAAAACCGGAGCAATGGAATTATGACAGGATGGGTCTGTGGCATGGCTATACACATAATGGTATGCTTTATATACATTTTCCAGATAAACAAAGGGAGGATGGGTTTTTAAAATGGTTTCGAGACTTGAAAACAGAGCTTGTTTCAGATACTCCCCCTCTTTACTGGGGAAGTACAAGATGTCTTTCCGGTATCGGAATCCGGGTATTGGGTATGGAAGGAGATGCAATCTATCAGGCATTTGAAAAAATTGCAGAGAAGGTAAAAGAGATATTATTGGCTGACGGATGAAGTAAAAATACTTAAATATTTCCGAATCCGAAAAGGCTTAGATAGATACTATTTCTTTTGCATTTTAAGGTTTACTGAAGGCAAATCGGAGTCATATCCGATTGTATTTTTGATTAAATTATATAAAAGGGTGGTTGGAAATCAACCACCTTTTTATGTTTATCAATGTTCGAATATTACTGAATTTGGCAGCCCATATTATAACCCAATATATTCTATTCACCAAATTCCATCTGTACAATCTGATGAATAATCTCCACTGTTTTTTCTTCGCCGAAACGGTCCACATCAATCATGATATGTTTTAAATTCCGGTCGCTGCGGTTTATGCCGGTTACATATTTATAATAGTTGTGGCGCTGCCGGTCAATCCGCTTAATCATACGCTCGGCAGAAGGACCGTCTAAATTGTACGCATCCATTACATGCATTTTCCTTGCCTCAAATGGTGCATATAGAAAAATATTTAATGTATTCGGGTGCTCTCTTAGGATAAAATCGGCACACCGTCCGAAAAAAATAGCTGGTTTTTGCTGGTTGGCAATGTCACGGATAATAGAAATCTGAGCTTTGATAGCCTCGTCGGAATAAAAGTTCGTAGTGGAACCGTAACCAAAAAAGGAGGTTAGTCTTTCTTCTGAAGTTAAAATGCTCTTGTCTATATCCTGAAAACTGTCGGGATGGATACCGGCACGTTCGGCAGCTCTGTCTACAAGTTCCTTATCATACATTGTCACCCCAAGCCGGCTGGCTAACTGTTTAGTGATTTCTCTGGAGTTACAGCCGAACTCACGGCTTACGGTAAGTTTAAAATTTTTCATGGGATCCTCCATTTCCTGCACAGTTTTTCTGTGCATATAAATATCATTTTTTATGAGTGTATATTATAAAAGTATAAATCAGGGCAGATAAAGCCTAATGTGCTGCGGAAAGCTTCCTTTTTACATTTTTTTCTTTCCTATATATTTAGCGATCTTTCTTGCTGCGGTTGCCTGACTGATGCCAAGACGTTTTCCCACTTCGATGGTCGTGTGGTATTTTTCATAAGCCCGTATAATGATTCCCCGTTCATACAGCTCCATCATATTCTCCAAGGATTCATTTTGTAGAAATAATTCATCGGAATACTGGGTGAATTCTTTGGGAAGCTGGTAGACATCAATCATAGCTTTCTCAGCAGTTAAAATCAGGCGTTCTACGATATAACGGATTCCGATAATATTATCCTTGTAGTGATAGCCAAGCAGACAATTCATGGCACGGGGAGAAAAGGATACATTCTTTTGATACTTGGCGTTAAAGGTTTGGATGTAATAATCCAAAAATCCCTGTAAATCTTCCGGGCGTTCGTTGATGCTTAATATTTCCACCTGATAGCTTTTAAAAAAATAATATAATTCATCTGAAACTTTCCTTTCCTTTTTCAGAGCATCTAATGATTTTGGAGCTGCACCGATGATGACAAGATGGTTTTGTTTTACATGGTCAATCAGCCGGCGCTGCAGGGGAGCAGGCAGAAGTTCTATATGGTAAAGCAGTATCGTGTGATACCCCTTGGAATCTAAAATTCCTTTTTTCTCATTGTTTCCAAACAAATCCAGAGCAATATTTTCCGGAGAAACCAAATCACAGTTGTATTCGTATAGTATACCGGACTGTCCATATACGATCTTACAAAGATACGTTTTGCCGCAGCCCACCGGACCATAAATAAATGCAGGTAAATCCTGTTTGGAAAATATCTGTAAAAGACGCATGGCATCCTGAATATTACGGCTTTTGCCAATCAGATTTTTTGTCAGGGCTTCCTCTTTTGTCAGGCGGCTGATCTGGCGCAGCAGGTCTTCATTTTCTTCCTTAAGCTGTTCAAAGTGTGTTTTTAAGTCTTCATAATTTGTAATATCCCAGGAGGAAAAGCAGATAATAAGTTCTAATTCGCCATAATTGTCAAAAATGGGGATGCCGGTTACAAAAGTGGTTTCACCATTGCTGTTTTTTTGTGTAATCGTCATTTTTTTCCGGGTTTCTAATACCATTTGGGAAACACAGGGATGAAATACTTTAGCAACCTGCGGGCTGCAGACGTTTTCCCCAACAAGGGAATCAGCTTCTGCTCCAAAAAAATCCTTGCAGGCCGTTCCGATATAGACAAATGTTCCATTTTTATCCATTACGGTTACACTTGGATGGATATTTTCCATCACTTTTCCGATATATTTATATTGTTCAAGCTGTTTGGAAATCGCATACACTGCATTTATCATCCTCTCTTTTTATACATTCAGTATTTTTGAGAAAAATACTTGTGCCCGTTCTGTTTTTGGATGTTTAAAGACCTCTTGGGGTGTGCCGTCTTCCATAATATAACCGCCATCCATAAAGATTACCCGATCTCCCACCTCCGCGGCAAAACCCATTTCATGCGTTACAACAATCATTGTCATGCCTTCCTTTGCCAGGTCCTTCATAACGGATAAAACTTCTCCGACATATTCCGGGTCGAGGGCACTGGTCGGCTCATCAAACAGAATAATTTCCGGATTCATGGCAAGAGTTCTCACGATGGCAATGCGCTGCTGTTGTCCCCCGGAAAGCTGGGCAGGGTAGGCATTTTTCTTTTCCAGCATTCCAACTTTTTCCAATAGCCTTTCAGCTTGTTTAATCGCTTCTTTTTTATTTTCTTTTTTTACCTGAACAGGACCTTCAATTATATTTTCCAATACGGTTTTGTGTGGCCATAAATTAAACTGCTGGAAAACCATACCCACTGATTTACAGATTTCCTTAGCAGCTTTTTCGTTTTTCTTAGCATTTGCATGGCTGCCGTCTTCACCAAGAAGGGGTATGTTGTTTACCATGATTTCACCGCCGCTTAAATGCTCTAAATGATTTAGGCAGCGTAAAAAAGTACTCTTACCGGAACCGGAGGGTCCTACAATACTGATGACCTCTCCTTCATGAACTTCCATATCTATTTTTTTTAACACTTCATTGTCGCCGTATTTTTTGGACAAATTTTTGACCGACATAACAATTTTTGCATCATTTTTCATCTTTCCAATCTCCTTCCTACTAATTTTTTACCCTATATACTGATTCTTCTGTGCCGTTTTTCAATTCTCTTTGCAGATAATTCTATGATAAGGTTGATTGCCCAGTAAAAAAGCCCCGCACAAATATAAACAATTAGTGGGCTGAAGGTAATACCAATGGCCTCTTTTGTCATCATTGTCATTTCGGCTACCGTAATAATGGACAAAATAGAAGAATCCTTTACTGTCTGCAAAAATTGTCCCGTCATTGGAGGTATGATAACACCGATGGTCTGGGGAAGCAGGATACGCCAAAGAGATTTTGCCTTTGACATACCAATGGCATAAGCTGCCTCGGATTGTCCTTTGGGAAGTGCTTTTAAACCGCTTTCGAGAATAACGGCTATATAGGCAGCGGTGTATAATCCTAAGATCAAAATACCCGTCGCAAGGGCAGATACTTCGATACCAAGCATGGGAAGTCCATAGTAAGCCAGATAAACCTCTACCATGAAAGGAATGCACCGGAAAATCTTGATATAGATACCTGCCGCCAATCGGCAGATAAATAGTCTGGAAATACGAAGGCAGGCAATAAAAGCACCAAGTATCAGGGCAAGTAATATAGCCAGTACAGAAATTTTTAAGGTGGACAAAACACCTTCTAATAGCAATGGAATTGTTATTTGGGCAATGCGTAGAAATTCATTCATTTGCTACCTCCTTGTTGTTTTTATATTGTGTGATATCCGATATACCGTTTTACCGGGTTAAACAGTGCGTCTGTGTTCCTGCCATTTTACCAGCTCTTCTAGCAGACAGCAGATGATAAAATAAATAATTGCAATCGTAATGTAAAATGGAATGGCTTCACCTGTTACTTTTACCAGTCGTTCAGCTGTTCTTGTCAGTTCCACTACCGCCAGCACGGAAAGCATAGGAGAAACCTTGATTACGTTGATAAATTCACTTGTCAGCTGCGGAGCAGCAATCCGAAACACCTGTGGCAGGATGATGCGTGTCCAGATTTTGTGGGACGGCATGCCGATTGCTTTGGCGGCTTCTATGTGTCCCTTTGGAATGGCACTAAATCCACCGCGAAGGATTTCAGCCATAAACCCGCCGCTATTTAGGCTTAGAGCAATGACACCGGAGGTAAAGGCAGATAAATTTAAACCTAGTACAGAAAACGCCTGAAAGATAATATAAATCTGCACCAGAATAGGAGTACCCCGCACAAAACTAATGTAGATGGCAATAATATTTTGTAAAATGCGGTGGGGAAGTGAATTTTTCCCCATCCGCAATACGGTTAATATTGTTCCGATACATACTGCCAGAAGAATGGCCAGTACAGAAACCTCCAGAGTATAGCCTATGCCCTTTAAGAATAGCGGATAATATGGTATTACTAAATTAAAAGCCTCTTTCATAATAGTACACTTTTATCCTTTCTTCTTTTTGTAAAATCGTATTTTGTTATTCGGCGGGTATATAGTCTGATTCCGGTAGCTCTACCGTTTGTCCAAACCATTTTTCCTGTAGCTGGGCCAGCGTTCCGTCTTTTTTAAATTTTGCAATTTCTTCATTGATGTAATCGAATAGCTCCTTGTCGGATTTTCTCACTGCCCAGGACAGCCAGGTATCATTTTCACTGACCATTGCAACGTCTCCATTTTCGTCTGTTACCAGTTCGAAATCATCTGGATTGGTTTTTACGATTGCTGCTGCACTGGCATAATTTTGTGCAACAATATCCAGCTTTTTATTCTTTAATTCCATATAGGCCTCCGGAAAGCCGTCGTAGAGTTTTAACTCTTTATAACCGCTGCCGCCATTGGCAATCAATTTTTCATTATAGGCTTTTGTGTCGGTCTCATCGAAGCAGGATGTCTGGGTACCTACAACTTTTTCTTCCATATCTGCAGGGGTTTTAATGGAATCATCCCCTTTTCTCTTGATAAAGACATTTGTACCCTTCTGAATTGGATAGGTCATGTCATATTTGCTGGTACGCTCCTTTGTAATACCAAGAGTTGCACCGACGATATCATATTTTTCTGCTTCCAAACCGGCTAAAATTCCCTGAAATGGAACATCCATATATTCTAATTCCACACCGAGGTCTTCACAGATTTTTGCAAATAAATCCGCATTGTAGCCGATAATAGTTTCTCCGTCCACATCCAGATATTCAAATGGTTCATAAGCAGCTTCGGTGGCAACCACCAGCTTTCCATTTTTCTTAATCTGGTCTAAGGTAAGTGCAGCACCACTTTTTGCTGACTGTGCTGTCTTGCTGCCTGTGGTTTCATTATTCCCGCAGGCAGTAAGACTTGTTACCATTAATATTCCTGCTAATAGTCCTGTGATTAATTTTTTTAATTTCATAATTTTCATCCTCTCTTTCTTGTCCTCTTTTCATATGTAAAACGCAGAGTTTAAATGATTTACATATAAAGTTTGCATGTTTGGGGATTAGGTAACTGCCTATATCCGATATATAGAAAAAGAGCCGTTACGTGCGAAACGTACAGCTCCTTTGCTATCTTATAAGTAATCCTACTGATTTTAAAAATATATTTTTATTTTTTTCCTTTTTGATATGCCAATATGGATAAAAATTCAAATATAATATTTGCCCCCATATAAGCAGTAATTTCTGAATGGTCATAAGGTGGTGCCACCTCGACTACATCAAATCCTACAAAATTCAAATCCTTTATGCCCCTTATATATTGCAGGGTTTCATAAGATGTGAAGCCGCCAACCTCTGGCGTCCCGGTGCCCGGTGCATAAGCGGGATCTACAAAATCAATATCAAAGGTTAAAAATACTTTGTTATCTCCAACCCTGTTTTGAATAGCTTGGGCCAGGCTGTCAGGTGTCATATGGTGAAGGGTATCACCGGGAATTACCTGAAACCCAAGATCGGCTGCAATCTGAAAATCATTTGGATCGTACAGGGAACCACGCATGCCGATTTGAATGGAATGGGACGAATCGATTAATCCCTCCTCCAGTGCTCTTCGAAACGGAGTTCCATGATTATATTTCTGTCCGAATACAGTGTCACACAAATCTAAATGAGAATCAAAGTGTATCAAAGATACTTTTCCATGCTTTTTTGCAACAGCTCGGAGTTCTCCTAATGTAACAGCATGATCACCGCCAATGCTGATGGGAATGGCACCGGCATCTAATACTTCTGACAGGCTTTTTTCAATTGCCTTATAGGTTTCATGGATGTAATCCGGTATAATCGGTACATCGCCGAGATCGGCACCTTTTAAAGTATCCATAATATTAACACCCATAGCCACATTATTTGGCTTTATCATAGCGGATATATTGCGTACCCCATTTGGACCAAACCTGGCACCGGCACGAAAGGAAGCTGCTGTATCAAAAGGGATACCAATGATTCCAAAGTCTAAGCCTGTGGCATCTGTTTGTTGTGGAAGCCGCATGAAACTTCCCATATTACAAAATCTAGGGGAGCCCGATGCACTGGGTGGCTGATAATTACTCATAAACAAAACCTCTTTTCTCTTTAGCACGAAGGCTGCTTTTGGTTTTACATTTTAGCAAAACATGTGAGGAAGTCAACGTAAAAAAATAGAGATTTCTCGGAAAAAACAGAGATTATTCAAAAATGAATAACAAAATATCATGAAAATATAAAGGATTGTAAAAAAATAATAATGGAAAGAATGGAAAATTATTCACTTTTGCATATGGGTTTACAAAGAAATCCTAATGTGTCTATAATGGAAAAATAACAAAGGTGTTGGAAATGCAGACTGCAAAGGAGCAGGCTGTGTTGCCGGCATCTTTTTGTAATTTTAGTAAAAGGAGAGATTTGAAATGGCGGAGTATAAGACGGTGGATTCCCAGGAGTTTCCAAGATTTTCGGGAATCAGAACATTTATGAGAATGGAATATGTAAAGACGACACAGGACGTGGATTTTGCTGTAGTGGGAATTCCCTTTGACAGCTGTGCATCTTACAGAGTGGGCTCCCGATTTGGACCAAGTGCAATCCGGGATATTTCTTCTTTGACAAAACCATATAATCCGGTGCTTAATGCAAATATTTTTGATTATTGTAATGGTATTGATTATGGAGACGTACGTACAGTGCCGGGATACATAGAGGATTCTTTTGACAGCATTCAGACCGAAATGCATACTTTATTTGCTGGTGGAGTTGTGCCGATTGCCATGGGTGGTGATCATTCGGTTACATTGCCGGAGCTTAGGGCCTGTTATGAAACCCATGGGCAGGTGGCATTGATTCATTTTGATTCCCATTACGATACATGGGAGGAATATTTTGGAAAAAAGTATAACCATGGAACTCCGTTCCGGCTTGCGGCAAATGAAAAAATTATTGATACATCCCATTCCGTTCAAGTCGGTATCCGCGGAGGATTGTACACGAGGGAAGATACCCAAATGAGCCCCGATTTGGGTTTTTATGTGCTGACAGCACCTGAGTGCCATAAAATGGGAATGGAGGAGGTGATATGCCGCATAAAGGAGCGGGTCGGTGACAAGAAAGCCTTTCTTACATTTGATATTGATTTTCTTGATCCTGCATTTGCACCGGGAACCGGAACACCGGAAATTGGAGGTTTTTCTACAGCACAGGCTTTGGAAATTATTCGTGGATTAAAGGACTTAAATATTGTGGGTTATGATGTGGTGGAAGTGGCACCACAGTATGACTGCGGGAATATCACTTCCTTTGCGGCAGCAAATCTTATGACAGAATTTATGGCACATCTGGCATATCGTAAAATAAAGAAGTAACACGTGAAAATGATAAACATAGAAAGGAATGAATCGATATGATGAGTGGAAATGAAGTAGTAGAAAAGCAGAAGAAATATGTATTGCAGTCATGGAGTAAACAGAGGGATATCAATCCGATTGCGGTAGAGCGGGCAGAGGGAATTTATTTTTATGATTATGACGGGAAACGATATACGGATATGTCTTCCCAGCTGGTAAATCTGAATTTGGGTTTTGGCAATGAGGACATAGCAGATGCCATTAAGGTGCAAGTGGATAAGTTCTGTTTCGTGGGTCCGGCCTATGCGGCAGAGTCGCGCTCGGCACTTGCGGAAATGATTATCAATCTGCTGCCGGATACCTTTGGAAAAGTATTTTTTACTAATGGGGGTGCGGATGCCAACGAAAATGCCATAAAAATTGCCCGTATGTATACAGGAAGAAATAAAATATTTAGCCGGTATCGCAGTTATCACGGTTCTTCTTTTGGGGCAGGAAATCTGACAGGAGAACCGAGGCGTTATTCGTTAGAGCCTGGAATTCCGGGATTTGTTAAATTTTTTGATCCTTATGTTTACAGGGAACCAATTCAATTTGCATCAGAGGAAGAGGCCTGCAATTATTATCTGGCAAAACTTAGGGAGCAGATTAACTATGAGGGACCGGATAGCGTGGCAGCTATTGTAATGGAGACAATCACCGGTTCCAATGGAATTATTATTCCACCGAAGGGATATTTGCCGGGAGTACGCAGAATTTGTGATGAATTTGGTATTATAATGGTCTGTGACGAAGTGATGGCAGGATGGGGAAGGACCGGAAAAATGTTTGCTTTTGAAAACTTTGACGTCATACCGGACATTGTGACTTTTGCCAAAGGCGTAACCTGTGGTTATGTACAGCTTGGCGGTGTGGCAGTAAGTTCAAAGATTGCAGCATATTTTGATGATCATTTGTTATCCTGTGGACTGACCTATAGCGGTCACCCTTTGGCATGTGCAGCGGGAACAGCCTGTGTGGATTTTTACAGGAAAGCAAATATATTAGAAAATGTAGCGGTAACAGGAAAAGTACTAGGGAAGCGTCTGGATAACATGCAGGAAAGATTTAAATGTGTGGGAGAGGTACGACATATCGGATTGTTTGCCTGCGTAGAACTGGTCAGGGATAAGGAAACAAAGCAGCCGATGGTAGATTACGGAAAGGACCCATTGGGAATTATGGGAAAAATTATAGGAATGCTGAAACAGAGAGGGTTTATGACTTACTCCCATGAAAATATGATTTTTGTCTGTCCTCCATTGATTATCACAATAGAGCAGGTGAACGAGGAGTTGGATAAATTAGAAGAGGTACTGGAAATAGTAGATAAACAATATTGTTAAAGGAAAGGATGTGTATAAAATATGGCAGCTTTTTGTATGCCGGAATATGTCTTTACTGGAGAAAAGGCTTTAGAGGAGGCAGGAAGGCATCTGCAGAATTTAGGCAGTAATGCACTTATTGTGACGGGTAAACATGTAGGAAAATCGGAAATGATGGATAAACTTCTGTCTGTGTTAGTATCCAATCATATTACTTATTATATATTTTGCGGTATCACGGGAGAGCCGACAGACGGTATGATTATGGAGGGTGTAAAAGCCTATAGGGGAAACAGATGTGATTTTGTAATTGGTATTGGCGGTGGAAGTCCTTTGGATGCGGCCAAGGCAATTGCACTTATGAGTCTCATGGAACAGGATAAAAAAATCTCTGATTTCATGGGAACGGAAATTTCAGAGGAGCATATTCCACCGGTGGCAGCAATTCCTACCACTGCCGGAACGGGATCCGAAGCAACAAAATTTACGATTGTGACAGATGAAGCGGTCAATGTAAAAATGCTGTTAAAGGGGAATTGTCTTATACCGAAGGCAGCAGTGATACAAAAAGGATTTACAAAGGGGATGAATAAATCCGTAACAGCGGCAACCGGGTTAGATGCACTCACTCATGCGGTGGAAGCATTTACTTCAAAAAAGGCATCTTCTTTAACTGATGTGCTGGCGGTCTCGGCCGTAAAGCGTATCATGACATATTTACCGCTAGCTTATGAGAACGAAAAAAATCAGGAGGCAAAGGAGCAGATGGCACTTGCGGCATTGGAAGCCGGAATATGTATTAATAATTCCAGTGTTACCATTGTGCACGGAATGAGTCGTCCCATTGGAGCATTGTTTCATGTACCCCATGGATTATCGAATGCCATGCTGTTAAAAGAGTGCCTGTCTTTTGCGGTAGACGGAGCTTATAACCGGTTTGCCGTACTGGCAGAGGAATTGGGATTAGGAGTCGGACAGAATATGGTAGAACAGGCACATTGCTTCCTGAAGGCATTGGAACGATTATGTGAAATCTGTCATGTACCTACCCTGCAGGAATATGGTGTGGACAAAGAAAAGTTCTGTGACTGTATCGAAAAAATGGCGGAGGATGCCATCACTTCCGGCAGTCCTGCCAATACGAGAAAAACGGTAACAAAGGAAGATTGTATTCGTATATATGAAGAGGTTATCAGTAAATGAGTGTATTTGTTATGAATTTTTCTTTTATGGGTATGATGGAAATGGCAGGCACCGTTGCATTTGCCATAACTGGAGCATTGGTAGCAGTAAAAAAGAAAATGGATCTTTTTGGTGTTAATATACTGGCAGTGACAACAGCAGTGGGAGGCGGTATTTTACGTGACGTATTAGTGGGAGAGATTCCTCCTGACAGTTTTCAAAATCCTTTTTATGCGGTTCTGGCAATGCTTACAGGGAATATTGTTTTTTGCTGGCTGTGGTGGTACAAAAGTCATCAAAGATATAAGGAAATTTTAGATAAAAAGATAATTGGCCGGTGTTATGAATCCATGCTGTTTTGGATGGATGCATTTGGTCTGGCAGTCTTTACGGTAAGTGGTGTCAGTGTTGGTATGGGATATTTTGACGGAAACAATTGGTTTTTATCTATTTTTTTAGGTGTAGTAACCGGAGTAGGGGGAGGCATATTACGGGATGTTCTGGCGGATCAAATGCCATATGTATTTGTAAAACATGTGTATGCCGTTGCATCTTTAATAGGAGCTGTTGTAGCAGTGGCATGCTGGGAAACAGCAGGGGAACATGCTGCGGTAATAGCAGGCTTTAGTGTGACATTGGTAATGCGTATACTGGCAGCTCATTTTGAGTGGGAACTGCCTAAAATAGCAATATAAAATTAATCTGGCAGCTTTAACAGAACCGATACGTAAAACATTCCATCCTTTTGTTCGGCTTGGAATACACCGTTATAGCGGAGTGCAATTTGCCGGGCAGATTCAATGCCCAGTCCCGCTCCACTATGTTTTGTAGAGATAAAAGCTCCGTTTTTATCTTGTTTTATTTCACCTTCAAAGGTATTGTCAATCGTAAGTAAAAAAGCATCATTTTTTTGTTTTCCGCGGATAATGATCCGTCTGTGGTTTGCTGCCTGTGTCAGACAGGCGTCAATGGCGTTTTCCAATAGGTTGCCTAAAAGGACAGAGAGGTCATTTTCTGCAATGTTAAGTTTTTCCGGGATATCCGTATGTACAGAAAATACAATACCGTTGTCCTTTGCCTGTTGCTCAAAATAGAGCAATAAAAGGTTCACTGCATAATTTTGACAGAGTACAACAGAGGTATCCTTCGGCAAAGATTTGCAATAACGGGCTAAATATGTTTCTAGTTCTTCCAGTTTTCCATCATGGAGATAGCCGGTCATAATGGTGATATGATGGTGAAGGTCATGTTTTGCCCGTCTTGCGTTAGAAATCTTATCTTTTAGATTCTCATATTGTAATTTTTGAAGGATAAGCTGATGATTCTGGTTTTTCAAATTGGCATTTTTATCATATTCGTTAATCAGACATACTATCATGTGATAGATAAGAAAGGCTCCCATATTAATGCATAATAAAAAGGCAGTATGTTTTGGCTGCAGAGCAATTTCCAAAGAACTTTTTGTATTGCCGTAAAGATGATAGAACCACAGCAGATAGAAAGTTGCCGGAATCAACCATAGATATTTCCACGCAGAGAGTCTGGCGTCTTTTTCTATAATACAGGTAAAAGCTTTTCGAATATAAAAAAATAACGGAACAAGAATAAGGAATTGTACGGTCAGCATAACAGCAGAAAATGACCATCGGTATGGCTGTAGTGCCAGTTGGGGAGCCAGTATTCCTTCCATGCATTTTGAAACAACCACGATAAGATTTGCAATATTTGAAAGCATGAGCAGAATAAACAGTGTCTTTCCGGGGTGTGATTTGACACAGATAAAATAAAATGCAAAATAGACCATTGTATTGAGAGCACTGAGAATTCCGACATTTGTATTTGAAAATAAAGCAGCCAAAAATCCACATCCGATTTGCAGTAACGATATAACAGCAACGAGTATAACGGTCATCGGCTTGGAAAATCGTAGATGCTTTCGGAATGGATAAAGTGCTAAAATCAGATACGGAAGAAAATTCAATAAGGAATATACTAAAATTTCTATTATTCTGTAAAACGGAGGCATTATTCGTTCATCTCCTTTCGTAATTGCTCAAAACGGAATTGGGTATAGATATCCTGTACATCTTTAGCTTTTCTCCGGCTAATGGGGACTTTGCTTCCGTCACTCATTAAAAAAACTTCTCTGCTACAGCTTTGTACTTCGTAAAAATTTACGATGATTCCTTTGGAGCAGTGACAGAAAAAAGAGTATTGACATAATAGCCGTTCCAGTTCGCCATGGGAAATCCGTAGTTGGGAATTTCCTCCCTTTTTGTTGTGGAAGGTGACGATGTGATTATAATATTCTGTAAAAATGATATTTCGTAATAATAGGTTTTGTCCATCCGGCAGAGTAATCACATATCCGGGTTCGTGAATGTTCCGAATAAGTCCTTTAAGCATATTGGCAACATTTTCTTCCGAGAAAGGTTTGAGAATGTAGTTATAGGCATTGACTTCATAGCTTTCACAGGCAAACTCGTTGCTGGTGGTGCAAAATACCAGAAGCACTTCTTTGTCGGTTTCGCGGATTTTCCGGGCAGCATCGATACCGGATAGAGAAGATTTTTCAAAATAGATATCTATAAAAATCAGGTCATACATACCGGTTTTCCAGACGGAAAGAAAGTCTTCCCCGCATAAATAGGTATCAATTTGTTTCCTGTTTATTCCGGCAGCAGATAAGTGCTTTTCTATCATCTGTAAAAGGCGGTCAAGTTCATTCGGTTCATCATCTATCAAAGCAATTTTCATAAAGACCCTCCTGATTTTGTAAAGCAAAATGAATTGCCTGCTTTTATAAAATCTATGTTTCATGATATCTTTTGGATAAAGAAAATACAATAGTTATTTTTACCATTTGAGTTAAAAAACAGCCGCTTGAGTTATATATCTTGATAAATACATGTTTATCGGACTAAAGTAATATACTGACTGGCATAAGCTGTTAAGAGGACAGGATAGCAGACCAGAAGAAAATAAAAGAGGGAGGAATCATTAAATTGAAAAAAGAAAAAGGGAACATTATTATATTTTATTTCCTTACACTAGTAATGATTTTATTTGCGGTACCGGTTACGGTAAGAGCCGCAGGAGCAGGGAGAACGCCCACCAGAAGCGGAAAGCTGGAGCTGTCGGCACCAGCTGAAAAAAATGAAGGTGAGGGATGGGAATGGGAACCGAATGCAGCCGGAGGCGGTACGCTGACGCTGACAGACTGCTACATACAGTCGGGGGAACTGCAGACGCTATATTTTGGAAATATTGCAGAAGGACATACGATAACCATTGTGTTAAAGGGTGAAAATATTATAGAAACCACTAGTCAGAAATATGGCTGCATGATCAGTGCCAATTCGTATAATGGGAATACTACCGCAGATGTTATTATCCGGGAAGAGGGCGAGGGGAGTCTGGAGGTAAGAACCAGTGAACCTATCACAACAGGAAATTCACCAATCGGTTTTAACAGCAGAAGCCTTAAAATCGAATCCGGGAGTATTTCTTCCAATATAGAGATTTGCCTGCTTACGGAAGAATTTCTGATGCAGGGCGGTTCTTTAGTAGTCCAAACGCCAGAGCGGATTAATGATGTGTTTGGGATTTGCAGCGTTGCGGGTCCTGTAAATATAAAAGGGGGGACTGTGGATATCACTGCGGGACACATTGGTATTATTACCAGCGGCGAAAACGGAGAGGGCTGGAGTGTAAATATTTCTGGCGGAGATGTAAGAATAAAAGCGAGACAGTCCTGTATACAGATGCAAAACCGACGGGGATTACCGGAATCCCGTGTGATCAATATTACTGGCGGTACATTTACCGGTGAAAGTGATATTACCGGACTGTATGCGGACGATATCAGGATCGTAAAAGAGGGTGAAAAAGCCCCACAGGTTACAATTAATGCACCGGGGGATGCCGGAAATCCAAATATTAAGGCGATTCATGCACTTAAGGAGTTGGCGGTTTCCGACAGTATCGTAATGGCAGATACCATTCATAATTATGATACGTCATCAAAAGTAAACTGTATTGTCGTTCAGGGAGGGAATGGACAGGTATATGGAGAAGTAACACTTGACAGCAGCTTGAAAATACCGGACGGTAGCACATTGACGATACCAGAGAATGCAGTCTTAAATATACCAGAAAATGTCCTGTTAACGCTGCCGGCAGGTACAGATCTGGTGAATAACGGAACCCTGGTCCTGCCGGAGAGTGCCGGAGATATAAGCTGTACCGGTACAGGAGTGATTAAAAAGGGAGAAGAAATTTATTCTAACGAACTTGTCAGACTGTATCCGGTTACGGTAGAGACGGCCGGAGAAGAGAACAAAAAATATTATAAAGCGGGAGATATCGTGAAACTGATGCCGGAAGAGGCTCCGGAAGGAAAAGTATTTAAGGAATGGAAAGTAATACCGGATACAGTGGAAATTACGGATAACAGCTTCCGTATGCCGGAGAGTGCAGTTACGGTCAGTCCCGTTTACGAAGATATTCAGTTTGAAATCGCAGTGAACGCAAGTCCTAAAGAGGGAGGTACGGTTACCGGTAACGGAAAAGTAAAGAAAGGAGAATCGGTTACCGTCAGTGCAGCAGCAAACAGCGGATATACCTTTGTGGGATGGACAGAAGACGGGCAGAAAGTGAGTGCGGATGCAAAATATACTTTTACCGCATCAGCTGACAGAGTACTGACAGCCTGCTTTGTTCGCGAAGATATTCAGTTTGAAATCGCAGTGAATGCAAATCCTAAAGAGGGAGGTACGGTTACTGGTAACGGAAAAGTAAAGAAAGGAGAACCGGTTACCGTCAGTGCAGCAGCAAATAGCGGATATACTTTTGTGGGATGGACAGAAAATGGGCAGAAAGTGAGTGCAGATGCAAAATATACTTTTACCGCATCAGCTGACAGGATACTGACGGCCTGTTTTGAAAAGACGAAGAAAGAAGATACCGGAAAAACAGAGGGGAAAAATTATGCAATAGGCACGATTTGCCTCACAAAAACATCGGGTGTTTATAATGGAAAGATCCAAAGACCATCTGTAACGGTAAAAGATTCTAAGGGCAATATATTGAAGCAGAATGCAGATTATACCGTTTCCTATCCAAAGAATATGAAAAATGTGGGAATTTATACAGTGACGGTTACTCTTTTGGGAAATTATGAGGGGACAAGGAATCTAAGTTACAAGATTGTTCCAAAGGGTACGGCTATTTCCAAGATAAAGGCAAAGAAGAAAGGGTTTACCTTAAAGTGGAAAAAACAGAAGACTCAGACCACGGGTTATGAAATACAGTATTCTACCAGTAAAAAATTTACGAAGAAAACAACAAATAATGTAATTGTAAAGAAGAATAAGACGATTTCTAAATCCATATCAAAGCGGAAGGCAAATAAAAAGTATTATGTGAGAATCCGTACTTATAAGAATATACGGGTAAACGGAAAGACTGTAAAGATTACTTCCGGCTGGTCCAAGGCAAAGGCTGTGAAGACAAAAAAATAAAGGGTTTTTATTTAGTTAAGAAAAACATTGATAAAAGGCTGTCGCAAAGTAAAAAATGAGTGCGGCAGCCTTTTAATTTAACGATAATATTTGTTGAAGACCGGAGGAATAATTAAAAACAACATAGTATATAGTCAGCAGAAAAACAGGTGCATGCGACCATTACAGACTCCGTTCCTTTCCCCAGAAAAATAATGCCACAGTCCCCGGTCCCGTGTGGCTTCCGATTACAGTTCCAATATTGTTGATCTCCACTTTGCCATCAAGCTTTGGGAATTTTGATTCAATTAAGTCCGCCACTGCCTTTGCATCCTCATAGCAGGCGGACTGGCTGATATAGCATTTTCCGTCATAATCAAGCCCGTCTCTTGCATTTTCTTCCATTCTGACAACAATCTCTTTGATTACTTTGCGCTTGGTACGAACCTTTTGCCGTACGATTAGCCGGCCTTCGCTGTTGACATCTAACAGAGGACAGATATTTAGCAGATTTCCAATGGTTCCGGATGCTTTGGAAATACGCCCACCCCGGATATAAAAGGTAAGGTCGGAGGAGAAAAACCAGTGATTTAGCAGTAAAAGATGATCCAGTGCCCATTGATACAGTGTGTCCAGATCCATCCCGCTATCCCGTTTATCGGCAATGGCATCCATTAGAAGTCCGTAACCGGAGGATGCAGCCAGGGAATCTACAATATATATTTTACGGTCAGGAAATTCTTCCAGTAATGTATCTCGTGCAATACAGGCGGAGTTATATACGCCGGAAATACCAGAAGAGAGCGTTAGGTGCAAAATATCTTTTCCCTGTTCTAAAAATGAACGAAAATATTCGGTAAATTCTTCTGCATTTACCTGTGAAGTTTTTGTCATTGCACCATCTGCCATTTTTTGGTAGAACTGATCAAAAGGAATAGATTTTCCTAGATCATCCTGATAGGTCATGTTATCCAGCATAAAGTGAAAGCATATAAAATTTATTTTTCTTTTTTCAAAATGTTCCCGTGATAAATCTGCTGTGGAACAGCAGGAAATAATATAGTCACTCATGTAATATCCTCCCCTGTTAAAATCCGTATAATATTATTTTATGCGACAGCATGAATCTTTATGCTCTTTATTGTAACATAAAGGTGGATTTTGTACCAGAGCCAGCCGGTGGGGGTTTCACTTGCAAAAATAACAGAAAATGTTATAATGAAACCATTATTATAGCCGGAATGTCGGCGGCATTTCTAAAATTATAAGATTCAGGGAGGATATCAACATGCCAAGTTTAAAAGGAACAAAGACAGAGGCTAATTTAATGGCAGCATTTGCCGGAGAATCACAGGCTCGCAATAAGTATACGTATTATGCAAGCAAAGCAAAGAAGGACGGGTATAATCAGATTGCTGATATTTTTTTAGAGACAGCAAATAATGAAAAAGAGCATGCAAAGATGTGGTTTAAGCTTCTTCATGATGGTGCCGTTCCTGGAACAGTAGAGAATTTAAAGGATGCAGCAGCGGGGGAACATTATGAGTGGACCGATATGTATGCAGAGTTTGCAAAAACAGCAAGAGAAGAAGGATTTGATGAGATTGCCAAATCGTTTGAGATGGTAGGTGCCATTGAAAAGTCCCATGAGGAAAGATACCGTAAGTTATTAGAGAACGTGGAGGGTGGTCTGGTATTTTCTAGAGACGGAGATATGATTTGGGAGTGTTCTAACTGCGGGCATATCCATATTGGTAAAGAGGCACCGGAGGTTTGTCCGGTATGTGCACACCCTCAAAGCTATTTTAAATTAAGAGCTGAAAATTATTAGGATACATGTTTTAAAGGTACGAAATAGAATCGTGTAAAAAACAATCAGGTTTGGCATAGAGGAAACAGTAAATGCGGTGCGTATCTGCATCGGTAATAGTTAGGAGATTGATCATGAATAAGTTAGAACTTCAAAAATGTGCAAATCAGTTAAGAAAGCACATAGTGGCTTCTGTTCATGCTGCAAAATGCGGACATCCCGGTGGGTCCCTTTCCGCAGCAGATATAGTGGCCTATTTGTATTTTGAAGAAATGAATGTAGACCCGAAGAATCCCCAAAAAGCGGACAGAGACCGTTTTGTCTTATCAAAGGGACATGTGGCACCGGCACTTTATGGTGCACTTGCTCTAAAGGGATATTTTCCGGAGGAAGAACTTTTAAAGCTTCGTAAAACAGGTGAAATGCTTCAGGGGCATCCGGATATGAAAGGAACCCCCGGTGTGGATATGTCTGCGGGTTCTTTAGGTCAGGGTATTTCGGTTGCAGTAGGCATGGCACTTTCAGCAAAGTTGTCAAATGAAGATTACCGTGTATATACACTGCTTGGTGACGGGGAAATTCAGGAAGGACAGGTTTGGGAGGCATCCATGTTTGCCGGTCATAAAAAATTAGATAACTTAGTAGTGATTGTGGATAATAATGATTTACAGATTGATGGAAGTGTAGCTCAGGTTTGTTCTCCGTATCCGATTGCGGATAAATTTAAGGCATTTAATTTCCATGTTATTACCATTGATGGTCATGACTTTGGTGCTATTGATGCGGCCTTTAAAGAGGCGAGAGAAACAAAGGGAATGCCCACGGCGATCATTGCAAAGACGGTTAAGGGAAAAGGTGTTTCTTTTATGGAGAATCAGGCTTCCTGGCATGGTGCGGCACCGAATGACGAACAATATGCAGTCGCAATGGCAGACTTAGAAAAGGCAGGTGAAGCATTATGTCAGAAATAAAGAAGATTGCTACCCGTGAGAGTTATGGAAATGCTTTATTAGAAATTGGAAGAGAGCATGCAGATTTAGTCGTTTTGGATGCAGATCTGGCGGCTGCTACAAAGACCGGAATTTTTAAAAAGGAGTTCCCTGAAAGACATATAGATTGTGGAATAGCGGAGTGTAATATGATGGGAATTGCGGCAGGTTTATCTTTAACGGGGAAAGTACCGTTTGCGTCAAGTTTTGCTATGTTTGCAGCAGGACGTGCTTTTGAACAAGTCCGTAATACCATTGGGTATCCAAAGTTAAATGTAAAGATTGGAGCGACCCATGCGGGTATTTCTGTCGGAGAAGATGGAGCCACCCATCAGTGTAATGAGGATATTGCATTAATGCGTACCATTCCCCATATGGTAATTATCAATCCTTCAGATGATGTTGAGGCAAAGGCGGCAGTAAAGGCAGCCTATGAGTATACCGGTCCGGTTTACCTGCGCTTTGGACGTCTGGCTGTACCGGTGATCAACGACAAACCGGATTACCGTTTTGAGATCGGAAAAGGGGTAACGGTAAGAGAGGGTAAGGATATTACCATTGTGGCTACCGGATTAGAGGTAAGCTTTGCATTAGAAGCTGCCTGCAAATTAGAAAAAGACGGAATTGATGCAAGAGTGATCAATATGCATACGATCAAGCCGATTGATCAGGATATTTTAATGAAAGCTGCAAAAGAGACGAAAAAAATATTTACTGTGGAGGAGCATTCCATTATTGGGGGTCTTGGCTCTGCAGTTTGTGATGTTCTTTGTGAGCATGCACCTATATCGGTTTATAAGATCGGTATGAGAGACCAGTTTGGAGAGTCCGGTCCGGCTGTGGAACTGCTTCAGAAATATCAGTTGGATGCAGATGGGATTTATAAGCAGGTAAAGGAAAATCTGTAAGAAGCAGAATGGTAATTCACTGTGTTGCGATTGATGACTAAGAAAAGTAATAGGTAGGCATAGTTACAAATGGAGGTGCGTATAATGAAAAAAATTGCACAGGCATATGGAATAGGAATGAAATGGTTTTGGAGAGTAATTATTGTATGTTTGGGAATTTGCGTAAAATCGGCTTCCGCAGATGCCGCTGCTTTGCAGCCGGATTATGACTATGTAGTTACACAGGCGAAATATAAAGTGGATCCAACAGATAAGATTTCAGATGCAAAGGGAATACAATATATATTGGATAAGGCGATTGGTTCCCAAACAGTAATCACTGTTTATTTTCCGGCAGGAACGTATTATGTTGACAGAACATTAAAGGTATATTCCAATACCCATATTATATTGGATGAAAAAGCAACGGTTTACCGAATGGATAGTTTGATTAACAACGGAATCTTGTATAATGTAGACCAGAATGGCAAGAGAGATGTTGTGGGTGGCTATGATATGTCGGAAAATATTACTTTGGAAGGCGGAACATGGGATGGCGGAGATATCAAAAAGGCCAGTAAAGGGACAGATGTTATCCGTTTTGATCATGCGAGGAATATTACACTTAAGAATTGTGTAGTAAAAAATACATACGACTGCCACATTGTTGAACTGGTAGGAGTTCAGAATGGTCTGGTCAGCGGCTGTACGCTGACTGGTTTCCGGTATAAAAAGGGGAAAGAAAAGGATTATACATATGCCAGAGAAGCGATACAGTTGGAATCTGCATGGACCAGTAATGAAGCGGATTTGACGGATGTTAGTTCGGCATGGGCGAAGGGTTCTGTCATTGATGGCACCTCCTGTCAGCAGGTAACGGTAACGAATAGCCAATTTATTGATGTGCCTTGTGGTGTGGGTCAGCATCGCTATACCAAGAGTGGTAAATACAGAAACAAAGATATCACAATCAGCAATAATACCTTTAACTGTTCTGCGAAGTTTAAGTATTGTAAAATTGCAATTACCTGCAGCGGTACGAATAATCTGAATGTGTTTAATAATACAATAAAAGGACCTTATCGTTTTTCCATGCATGTTATTGCTTCGGATGACGTAACGATTGAGCAAAACCGGATAGATGGTATTAAGATGAATGGAATTATGGTAGATAAGGGTAGGATTACCGCAATCCGGGAGAATGATCTGAAAAATATAGGAAAGCATGGAATCTCTGTAGGTGGCGGTACGGTTAAGGATATCACAAAAAATAGTATCAGAGCAGTAAAGCAAAATGGTATTTGTGCAGATGCGGGACAAATAACAAATATTACAGAGAATACAATAAAAGATGTCAAAAAACACGGAATTTCGATTGCAGGTGCTTCAAGCAGTCGGAATATGGTTACAATAAAAAATATTTCAGAAAACACGATAAATAAAACAAAACAGAACGGAATTTGTGTAAATGCCGGCAAGATTACAAATATTGCGGGAAATACTATAAAAAATACAAATAGACACGGAATTTCCGTTGTCGGCGGAACCATTGGAACCGGTAAGAAAAACAATAAAGGAATACAGAGTAATAAAATAACAACCAGCAAACAAAACGGTATTAGTGTTTCCGGAAAAGGAAAGGTTTCTGCAATTGCCAATAATAAAATTACCGGTGTTAAGAATAACGGAATTTCTATGACGGGCAAAGCAAAAGTATACTGGGTTGTGAAAAATACAATAAAAAAATGTAAAAAACACGGTATCTGGAATGATACGAAGGTTAAAACGAAAATAAAAAAGAATAAAGGAAAGACCAAATAAAGTATTGGATGGTTTGATATAATATGAATATAAGCAGAGCGGAATGATGAAAGGTTGTTCCGCTCTGTTTGTGTTTTGGAATGTTTGACCGTTAACGGGATTAAGCGACCATTAACACGGTTATTGTTGAAAATCATAGTGCAAAATGGTATATTGAAAAGAACAGGATGAAGTTTTTGTGGCATCTTGAAATTAGGGGCAAGAAGATATATGAATTCGGGTGTAAAGGTAGAGAGAAAAGGAGCAGCATTTCATGGAGAATCAGAAATCGGAAATGATACAAGTTGCAATCTGTGATAAGGAACCTCTGATATTGGAACGACTGGAAGAGCTGGTGAAAAAGGAAATGAAAGAAACAGGAAAGCCGTTTAACATTTGCACTTTCCAATCCGGACAGGATTTAATAAATCAGATTGAGATGTATCATATGGTTTTTTTGGATATCGAAATGCCGGGGATGGATGGTATTCAAACCGGACGGGAAATTATAGAAAGAAATCCGGAGTGTAAGATTGTGATTACATCTGATCGGATGGAACGGTTTAATGAGGTATTACAGATAAAAGCATTTCGGTTTATTACGAAGCCTTTTGACGTAGAAGAGATTAGGGAGGCAGTAAAGTCATGCGAAAGCCAGATAACGGAATCGGAAGAGATAAAAGTCTTTTATAACCGGATTCCATTTTGGATTTTACAACCTGATATCCTATATATTGTAACAAATGATGGTGCTGTAAAAATTGTTACGAAAAATAGAGTATACAGGAAGGATATGCCACTCAAAGAATTAAAAAAGGTTTTGGATAGTCAGAAATTTTTTCAGGTGAACCGGCAATATATGGTGAATTTACCGAGGATTACAATTTATGAGAAAGGCATCATACATATGGGAGAACAGAAGATTCCGGTTGCCAGAAGGAGAAAGAAAGAATTTGAAAGGGCATATAATGATTATGGTATAACGTAGAGTATACCACTGATTCAGAACGAGCCTGCGGTGGATGAGAATGAGGTATCTTATACCTGAGGATATGTTAGGTGTTAGCGAAAGTTAATATAGATAAACCAATTGCGAAAGGTTTTAACAAATTTAAAACAAAGGAGGGCACGGAAAATGGAAATGTGCTACGATGGGGCATTAGTGATGCCAAGCAGTTATGCAGTGATGAGTGAAGAGGAAATGACTTATGTGGAAGGAGGAAAAAAAACCTATAGGTACACGAATGCAGGTGAAGCTGTGACAAGCCTTGCGGCAAATGCACAATTTTATGGGTTGATTGCTATAGGTGCAGGTGTTGGAGGTGCAGTCACAAGTGTAACAGGAATAGGTGTAGCAGCTTTCCTTGCATCTGGTGGAGCCGGAGTAATATCATCTCAAATGTATTCTGCATGGAAACAAGCCCAAAATATAAAAAAGAAATATGGAAGTAAACGAAGAGTAAAAATTACTGAAGAGTTAACTCTTTATCCGATGGGATATACATGTACTTGTAAAAAAGCTTAAGTGAAAAATGAATCAGGTATTACTTAATACCTGATTCAAAATATTTATAAAAATATGAGAGAAAGAGTGGTTTTTCGTGAATAAGTTAAAAATGATTATTATGATAATATTTTGTATCGGATGTATAGGATATGGTTTAGTTAATCTGATGTTTATATTTGCAAATGATTTTGTCTATAGACATACATATTTGTTTGAAAAAACAAGAAATATTTCTTTTGCATTTTTTATGTTTGGTCTCCTTCTATTAGTAATTATCAGAATTATAGAAAGGTTTAGAGGATGAAAAAACAGGAATTGCAGTAGGTAATGCACTTGCAACTAAATTCGGTAGTGGATTATTAGGTTGTGTTGCAGGCGATTTTATGGGTAATGTATTTACAAAGTATATTGATGGTCTTGATGGTAAAAAAGATGGAAAAATTAAAATTTGGTAGAATGAACTAACATAGTTAAATGTAATGAATTTTTAAAAAATATAGAGTTAATAAAAGGATAAAGTGTATTTCAGGATGGAAGCAAATGGTGAATGGGTTTCAAACGCCAAAGATATAACAATAATTGCAATTATGTGTAATCCAGATAAAGCGGCGGATGCCCATGAATTTATAAGAAAGCTTCCAATGCAGTATTATACGTTTCTGGAAGAGGCAGGAAACGGTTTTTTCGATAGGGAGAAACAGAGAATTGCACTGGCGACGGTGAAGAACTGTGACACCATTATTGTGATGGATCAGGGCTCTATT
>CAJUBR010000005.1 GCA_910584695.1 uncultured Lachnospiraceae bacterium | reverse complement strand
ATAGAGTGTTTCATATAATTCCACCTGCCGGTCCTGTTTGCATGGAAATTGTCTGCGGGCCTGCTTTACCTTTTCCGGATCCACTTCAACTACCATCAGCTCTGATTTACTATGGGGCTTTGTCAACCGCTCTCCCTGAGGGTCAAATGCCATAGAACTTTCTATATATTCTATATCATTTCCTTTTCCAATCCGATTTACACCAATGATATAACTCTGATTTTCAATCGCCCTTGCACGCAGTAAAGTCTCCCAGTGAAGAATCCGCTCCTTCGGCCAGTTGGCAATCACTAAGATCATATCTGCCTGTCCTGAGACTGCCTGAAAGATCTCCGGAAACCGTAAATCATAGCATACAAAACCGGATAATTCCATATTCATCAACCGGGTTGTCTTTACTTCATGTCCGCCAATGTAATGTTTCCCTTCATCGCTATAACTAAATGGATGTATCTTGTCGTAGTCATAAATAATTCTACCCTCTGATACAATCATTAACTTGTTATAGTATTCTTCTCCAAAATCCTCAACAAAACCAAATGCCATTGCCATATGGTATTGCTTAGAAGCTTCTTTAAAAAAACGCAAGGTAGGGGAAAACAGCATCTCTTCGCCTGCCAGGTTTGTATTCATAGTAAACCCTGTAAGCGTCATTTCTGGAAATACTAATAGATCAACGTTCTGCTTCCCTGCCTGTTCCATCAGCTTTTTTACTTTTTCCATGTTTTTTTTCTTATCTTCCCAGATGATATCCATCTGCGTCAATCCTACCTTCATCAAACAAGTTTCCTCCATTTTATTCTTATGGGCATCTGGAAAATGCCGCATGTAATTTTCTAACTACCCAATTATAATTATATTGCGATCCAGTGTATTATATGTGTACATTTTGATTCTTTTTTGTAAAATCGTTTTTTATATATTCCGGAAACGAGATAATTACTTTAAACAAATCCCCATCTAAAACAATATCAAACGTTCCGTCCTGCAATTTTGTTAAATCCTTTGCAATTGACAAACCCAGTCCGCTTCCTTCCGTTGTTCTTGATTCATCTCCTCTGGTAAACCGCTCCATCAATTCCTCCGGACTGATATTTAATGGTGCGGCAGATACATTTTTTAGTGTAAATGTTACAACCTCCTGATTATTAGATAAATCTGCATAGATTCTGGTTCCCTCTAATGCATATTTATAGGCATTTTGCAGAATATTTTCTATAATACGGTACATTCTCCTGCCATCTGCCATAATCATAACCGTCTCCTCCGGATAATGTGCCACCACCGCTAAGTTCTTTTTATTAAATTTGTCCTCAAATTCACCAATCGCCTGTTTCATTAACTCATCAAAAGCAAGCGGTATTTTCTCTAATTCAATATTACCCGAATTGGCTTTTGCTGCCTCCACCAAGTCTTCCGTGAGCTGCTTTAATCTATGGGATTTCGACTCCAATACTTCAAGATAATGTACCGCCTCCTTTGTTGGCATCTCCTCCTTTTTTAGTAAGTCCACATAATTAATAATGGAAGTAAGCGGTGTTTTCAGGTCATGTGATACATTCGTTATAAGCTCTGTTTTCATTCTCTCATCCTTTAAGGAGGTCTCAACAGCCGCTTTCAAGCCGTCACCAATATGATTAATCCCATTATCCAGCTCTCTTAACAAGCTATACTTACTCGCAATCGGACATTTATAATCCAAATTCCCGCTTGTAATCTGAGAAATCCTTTTTGTCAATATCTTAACATCCCTAACCATACAATATACAACAATAAATGCTGCAGCCTGCAAAACAATAAACATAATAAGTCCTGGTATTCTTTGGCTCTTCATCAGCTTTATACTGACCACCTCCAATATTACATAACACACAAAAATACTGAGAATTTTTTCTACATCCTTCCGGTTCTGACAAAACTCTCTGATCTTATTCAGCACCCGACTTGCGATTTTGCCAAAATATAACCTGCTTCGTAAATTATGAGCCTTAATTCTTCTTGCAAAGCTAAGAGTAAGTTCCATAAAACAAATAGCAAAGGGCAATGTGGCAATCACTACCAGTATTATAAATCTCTCAATCCGGGAAATATTAATTCCACATCCAACATAAATGGTAATGGGCCATACGATAGACACCGATAAAATTCCAATGTTTAAAAGAAGCCATACCTCTGTTATTAACCTATCATATCCATTTAATATTACTTCCTTTGCACCTTTTTCTAATCTTCCCGTCGTACAGATTAGCCATACTGCCTGAACGATTAACAAAAGGAAACTTAAAACGGCGGCAAACAAAAAGTACCATATAAAATTCACTGTAAAATTATAATTATTATAATGTCTGGTAATCCTATCGTTCCCCGAGCGTTCCGGTGCAAAACCAAAGCAGAACACGGTATCCTCCGGAAAATCATCCATAAAACCTGCTGCTTTTTCATAAAGTGCCGACTTGGTAATATCCTTTGTATTCTCTACTGCTTCTTTTCCTCTTATCTCATAAGAGTATTCCAGCGACTCAATCTCTTCCTTATCTGTTACATTTGTATACTGACTATTCGAATTCGCTATATAATACAAAAATCCGCTTTCTTTTCGGTTCTCCATATTATGTGTTGCATTCAAATACCCATCATATGTAATCAAAAACTCATTTTCCAGATTTTCCCATGAATAATTATATGACCAAAGCATAGGAATCACGACGCTATTTATCCCGCTGCCGGATATTTTGTTAAGGGTAACATCCGCTAATTCCTCTCCTTTATATATATAGGTATTGTTAAAATTAAAATATTCATCCCACGTAGAATAGAAGACACCTTGTGTCGGATCATAAACCGCATAACCGGCATCCGGAGTATTATAGCTGTGTGTTTCCTTTTCTTCATCAAGTTTAACATCTGTATTATCTTCACCAGCCTGAATAGTATAACTATGCGTTTCCATATCAGCGTCTTGACCTTTTATTATCTTTTCTTCACTATCAAAAATAAAATATGCCTCTTTTGAAAAATCCTTTGAAAAACGGAGTCCGGCATTGCTGATACCGTTTTCCAGAAACAAACCGATAAAATCTTCCGTTTCTAAATATATATAACTCCCTTTTGCTACATCAGAAGCCAGAAACCTCTTTACAGAGGATAAATCCGCAAAATCGCAGTCACACTTTGCTGTAAAAAACCTATAAGGCTCCAACTTGTCCAAGCTGTTGGGAAATTTCGCCTTCCCTTTTTTTACATCTTCCATTAATTGCTCCAGATTATAATAATGAATAGAATAGCTCCCCACATCTATTATAGAAAAACTTTTTTCCATGTTCTTATATTGAACCAGATTCTCTACATCACATAAAAGGCTTACTGTTTCATTCTCTAAATCCGATGTATACCAGTCCGTATCAAAATAGCTGACCCCCGATTCCCATAAGACAGCATCCCCATATTGATAAATTCCATATACTGTAAATGCCAGTCCTGCTATAAAGACACAAAATGTAAGCATACAAAATAATCCGCGTACCGCCTTCCCTAAGGTGGTGTATGACCATTTCTTTGTTTGCTTATCCTCTGTCATAACAAATCCTTTCTATCAAAAATCACTTCTTGTCCATACGATACCCAACACCCCACATCACTTTGATGTAATCCGGATTCTTCGGATCAATTTCTATTTTCTCCCGAATTCGCCGGATATGTACAGATACAATATTATCCGTGGCATAAGCATCTTCTTCCCAGATTCGCTCATAAATCTGTGCTGAGGAAAATACCACACCGATATTTTCCATTAAAAGCTGCATGATTTTAAACTCCGTTGGAGTCAGCTTTACATTCTCACCGTCTACTGTGACAATTTTTTGCTCTCTGTCCATTGTAATCGCACCATTTACCAACAGATTGGTATCGGGTATCTCCATTCCCCCAAGCTTTGTGTAGCGGCGAAGCTGGGATTTCACTCTTGCCACCAGCTCCAATGGATTAAATGGTTTCGTTATATAATCATCTGCACCAATATTTAGACCAAGAATTTTATCCACATCCTCTGACTTTGCAGAGAGTAAAATAACAGGAACTCCACTTTTCTCCCGCAGCTGAAGCAGGGCATGAATCCCATCTAATTCCGGCATCATGATATCTAAAACCACCAGATGAATCTCCCGTTCCTGCATAAGCTTTAATGCTTCTTTTCCGTTATAAGCAGGAATGATTTCATACCCTTCCTGTTTTAAGTAAATCGAAACAGCTTCTACTATTTCTTTATCATCATCACAAACTAGTATTGTCATTCTTTTTTCACCTCATCTCCTATTATACGATAGCTGTAAAAATCTGCAAGCCGGAAAATAAAAACTTTAGATTTCTTTAGATTTCCTATTTCTTCCTTAAAAAATCAAGCTTTATGATTTTATTGTATTAAACATAATAAAAAACAATATTTACAAAATAGTATATGAAAATATGAAGATTTTCTTAAGGTACAGCTAATAAAAAAATTACACAATCATCTTCACCTAATTTGAAGCTGTTACCTTTACCTCTTTTGTAGACTGTGATATACCTTTCCTTTTGTCAGCTTATAACCCCGGTATTTCGCCAGTTCACTCACTGTGACAAGCTGGTATCCTTTTCTCTTTAACTGAACAATCAAAGTACAAGCTGCCTCTTTTGTCGGTTTGTAGATATCATGCATCAAAATAATATCTCCATCTTTTACATTTTCCATCACTGCATTTACCGTCTTCTCCTTGTTTCTGGTCTGCCAATCTCTTGTATCAATTGACCATAAGATCATAGGTTTTCCAACTGCTTGTGCCACCTTTCCATTTACAGAACCATACGGAGGACGTACCAGTGTCGGTGTTTTTCCCGTTACTTTTTTCACTTTTTTATCCGTTCGGCTAATCTGGTTCTTAATCTCTTCCTCTGACAATTTTGTCATCTCGGGATGGGTATCCGTATGATTCCCTATGTCACATCCGATTTCGCTTGCCGCTTTCAAGGAACTTTTATAAGAATCTATCTGGCTACCGATTACAAAGAATGTTGCCTTGGCGTTGTTCTTTTTTAAACAGTTTACAATCTGCTTTGTATACCGCCCTGGTCCGTCATCAAAGGTCAATGCCACCATTTTTTTATCCGGATCAATTGCCGCCGCCAACACTTCACACTGTTTACTTTTTTTGCTTTTTATCGTCTTTCCGTCCTTACAGTAAACAGCCACTACCTTTTTGTTTTTTCCTGTTCTTTAAAATATAGTACAAACACAATGCTAATCCAATACCTCCTGTAATGATAGATGGAAGCAGCAATTTCACATAGTTAACAGGAGCATTTGCAAATTGTCCCGTGACAATATACTGATATAGTATATACTGAGTACTGCTTGTTGTTTCTTGCAGTACTATAACATAAGCAAAGTTTAATATGCTTACCATGATAAAAATCAGTCCACTAATTAATAACAGCATCATATTTCTGTTATGAAGATTTATTTTCATTAGGTCTTCCAACGTTATCTGTTCTTCTCTTTTATTTTCCACATGCTCCTCTCCTTCCAATAATAAATCATCCAATGACACATGAAATATTTTGCCCACTTTCACTACACTTTCTAAATCAGGAGAAGTTCCCCCTAATTCCCACTTAGAAATCGTCTGTCTGGATACCGCCAGTTTTTCTGCCAATTGTTCCTGTGTCATTCCTGAAAGTTTTCTTAATTGGTTTATTTTTTTCCCAATTTCCATTTTCTATTTTCCTCCTTCAAGTGGAATTCTAAATAATTTAGATACTTTTTTCCAGCAATCTATCTTTACATTTGTGCTCAAAATAATAACATTAGAGGAAAATCACTCAATTTTCCCCATATTTCGTGCCATATCGACATTTCTTTTAATTATAGCATCCATTCTTCATTAGCTCTATGCTATTTGATAAAAAATTGTATATTGAGAGAATGTGGAGTGAAGATACTCCTGTCGATCAATTTGATATTGTTTCATACAATGATATTTTGTGCCGGACTTTGGCAGTCCGGCTATTCTTCCTTCTTACGAAGAAAATCTTTTGCATATTGCAGCACGTAATCCTCTTTTTCGTCAAACAATGTGACTACCGCTTCTTCATCAAAAGGTATTTTCACATCAAGGGGCACAGTCGCAGTCCTTGTCTCGTCCGTATCAATAAATACAGTCCCATCCTCATTCAAAAGAAGCACGGCAGAGTAAGTGAGCATATGCTCCCCCATTGCCACACCATTTATCCCTTGTGCCGAACAGCTTGAATGGGTAAATCCCATAATTGTCACATTGGGAAATGCAGAAGCAAGCATGGTAAAATGATCCCCGGCACTTATCGTATTGGCATTTACTAAAATCACAATATCCCCATGTGACCATAGGTTTTCTCCCTGATAGCTCTCCTGCTCTCCTACCAGATATCTGCCTGTCGTCTTATCCTTCAGATATGTCATCGTTTCCTTATCAAATACACCATCATAGGCATACACGTGCTTTCCCTCCGGTGCAAACAGTTTAAGCAAAGCCTTGACATATTCATCTGACCCACCGCCATTGCTTCTCATATCCAAAACCAAATGAACTACACCTGTCTCCTTTAACTCCAAAAGCTTTGTACGAACCTCCTCCGACATCTGGTCAAAATTTTGTTCTGTATCATAATTCATAAACCGCATACGCATCAGTGCAGTTCTTTCACCAAGGGTTCTCCATTCCAGATTGGAAATCTCTGCCCCCTGGTCAATGACTTCCACCGTATCCTTAAATCGCTCCCAATATTTTCCTGTTCTCGTCAGCGTCACCACCTGCTCTTTTCCTGTCTCATCTAAATAGGATACCTCTACGCATTCCCCACCGGTTCCCGCCACTAAAAGTGCACAGTAAAAATCCTCATTTTCTTTTACTGCAAATGTATGAGCCCATGCAGCAGGCTTTTCATTGTATGCACTAATCGCCTCTTCGATCTTTACATGATCCCATCCGGTAATTACCGTGCCGTTTTTGATGCCAGCCATAAAGGCAGCACTGTTCTTGTCTACATTCACCGCCACCGTTTTCCCGTTATCCAGAGTCATCAGGGCAAAACCGTAATCATTTCCTGCCTCCTGCTCCACCGATTCCGTATAAGTGACATGTCCATCATGAAACTCCACCGAAAATGCCTGCCACGTCAAGGCATTTTTTCTCTTATCCTGCTTTTTATCTGCCTCCTCAAATAACGGAAGATACTTCTGATATAACCCGTCCCAGTCAATCTTTTTATGCTCTGACAGATTATAATGCAGCCGCATTTGGGCAAAGGTTTCCTGAAACTGTTTCACATAATCTGTACCACGATACCTGGGATTTAACAGACATACTGCCACTGATAGGATTACAAAAAATCCCGCTGCAATTGTACTTCTTTGCCGAAGCTTCACTTCCTCCTTTACAAAACCGGTAAGCAGCAAGACGGAAGCCGCATATGCCCCGAATAAGGACCATTCAAATCCAAATAATGCAATGGCAAGCACAGAAAAAAACATAGGAAATGCATAACATAGTCTCCATTTTGTATTTAGGGCTTTTTCCCCATAAGCTGCCAGAACGTAAAGCCCTACATCTGACAAAAGCTCCAATATGATATATCCTATATCTATATATGTCATACATGCACCTCCTGCTAATTCAAATCATCCTTTTTAAAAAATTCATATCCCATATACAAAAATAAACCACCAAACAAAACAGAGGCTGTAATAATCGACACGATTTCCCCCGGTTTCAAAAGAGAATCATAAAGAATAATATCTTTCTCTCCTACTAACGTAAGGGTACTCCACGAGGTAAAATGGTATAGCTTTGCCAGACTGGTCAGTCCCAGAAAACAAGCGGTTCCGTCTGTAAGCAGTTCGGGAAGAAGACTTCCACCAAATACCAGAATGCCGCCCAAAGCCATGATAATATACTGGTTCTTAATAACATACGATAAAAAAATAAATTCACATATCATTCGCATAATCGGAAAAATTGACAATCCATACCGAAGCATTACCGCTCCCACTGAAACCGAATCACCCCACTCACCGATCATACACCCGACCAGTATGGGAAATGCAGTGATGACTAGTGCACCTATCGTGCCAACAGCCAGCGAAAGCACTGCTCTGCCACAATAGACCTCTTTTCGTTTATGACCACTCATTATCTCGTAATTTAGGGTCTTGTTCATAAAATCCCCACCGCATACTTCAGCAGTAAAAACAAATGCAAATAGTAAAGATAGCAATGCCGGATCCAAAAATCCCGATGTAATATAATCACTCATCACAATAAAACTGCCGTCCCCTGCCCCGAATCCCAAGTTTGTATCGCTCAACATCCAAATCACCTGCAAAAATAACGTAATAAACAGCATAATATACTGCAATCTGCCCCTGCTGATCTGGTATAGCTGTGCCTTTATAATCTGTTTCACCTTAATCCCTCCGTCCGGTTTTAATTCATGTCCTGTTTGCGAAATATCACATAGCCTAGCCCAAGGCATGCCATGCCCGCCAGCAGGCAGACCAGAATAGTGCCCAATGCCATTGAAGAACTTACTGTGGTAATATATACCGGCACATCCTCTCCGTTTATATATTCCAGCTTTGCATTATTGAACCCCATAATCCATATCAGATTAGAGTACGCAAACTGCGTGGTTATAATCCTGTCTGTCAGTTCCTCATATACCATACATCCGATTAGTGTAGAAGCAAATAAAACCCAGCCAATCAGCATTGCCTTATAACAGCTTTTCAGTATAAATGTAAGCAGGACAAACTCAGATACCAGGCGGAACAACGGAAAAATAAGAAGTACATAACGAATCAGAATATCACCAAGCTTCATGTTAACACCCCAGCCATTAATCATACTCATGGTTAATATGGGAAGCAACGTCACAAGCATACCGCAGGTAATACACCAGAACATGCTGGTAATGACTCTGCCAAAGTATACCTCACCTCTGTTATGTCCACTTAACACCTCATAGTTGATTGTCTTATCTTCCATATCCCAGCCGGAAATCCTCGTTGACAACAGCAGGGTAATTACAACTAGTATCAGCAGAAGTTCTTCCCTCAAAATAAGCAATGACATACTTCCAGTCAACTGGTGCATATCGGTACCATTGAATAGCAGACCAAAAAAAGCCATAACTGTTCCAAAAATCAGCACACATACAATAAAAATATCATTTTTAGTCTGATAATTTTGTGCTCTTACCGTGTTCCACATCCTTCTCACCTGCCATTTCCATATAATATTGCTCTAAGTTTGCCTCCCGTATACTAAGCTCCAATGGTATCACACCATTCTCATACAACACCTTAGAAATCTCTCTGATATTGTCCATCTGTTCATATAACCGGATGCTTCCATCCTCCTCCACATCATATTCCTTAACAGAAAGTTTATCGATTAAAATTGCCAGTGCAAGGGCATTATGGTCCGTATGAATATGATAATGCTCCTTGCAAAGCCGCTTAAGCTCTTTAGCAGATAATGACTGCACAAGCTCCCCATGATGTATAAAAATATAATCTGTACAAAGTAAGGAAAGCTCACTTAAAATATGCGAAGATATCATAATTGTTATATGCTCCTGCTTGTTCAGTTTTAAAAGCAGCTCTCGAATCTCTACAATTCCTTCCGGATCCAGACCATTAATCGGTTCATCCAGCACCATAATTTCAGGCTTTGTAAGTAGTGCATTCGCAATCCCCAATCTCTGCTTCATACCCAGAGAGAATCTCTTTACATCTTTCTTTCCGGTATCCTCTAATCCCACAATCTCAAGTACCTCATCAATTCTGTGTTTATCGGGAATCCCCTTCTGGATTCTCTGTTTTTCCAGATTTTCTCTGGCAGACATATTTTCTTTTGCATAAGGTGTCTCAATCATAAAACTCATACGGCTTCTGGCCTTTGCCAGCTCCTTTTCCGTAGTACCGCCATATATGGATATGCTGCCGCCGTTAGGAAGCACCAAGCCACCCATCATTTTCATAATCGTAGTTTTTCCCGCACCATTGGGACCGATCAAACCGCATATCATACCTTCCGAAATCTCAAAAGACACATCCCTTACAACCTTCCGTTTCATATATTGTTTTTCCAGATGTTTCACATCAATAATCGTTTTCGGCATATCCATCCTCCTGCTATGATTGTCATAATCATTTTTTATCTTTTTCCGTCAGGACATCTGAACTTTATTTTTACTGCACTGTTTCCGTTGTCCTCTTAAGCTTTGACCCAAGGGAACCGGTCTTACATGTATACCTGCCGATACCCTTGACAATATTGTTACTTATTATTATAAAAGGGAATTATAAAGAAATTCTTAAACATTAGAAGAAATTGAAAAAAACAGCGACAACAAAAGCATTTCGTTCTCCTGTTTCGCCTGTACCTCAGCCCCCTGACGACCTGCAAGAAGCTTTACGATATATAATCCAAGTCCGGCACCCGACTCGTGTCTCGCCTGATCCCCGCGATATGTTCGTTCAAAAATCTGCTCCACATTAGGTTTTGATAATTCCTGCAAAGCATTTGCAAATGTGATCCGACACCGATGATCCTCCATACACACAAGCTCCGTCAAAAAAGTATCTTTTGCATACTTAATCACGTTATTTAAGAGATTGCCAAAAATTCTGACAAGCATCTGTTCATTCGCCAATATCCATACGGCTTTTTCAGGAATATTTATCTCCGGCGTAAGCCCATTTGCACGAATGACTGCCTCGTTGTCCACCAAAAACTGCATCAGCACACCGGTCACATCCACCTGCTTTAACTCTAGTGGAGTGTGGTCACTTTCCAATACGGAAAGCTCAAAAAAATCATCAATCATCATTTTTAAATCCATCGACTTTTCCAAACAAATCTGAAGGTATTCCTGTCCTTTTTTTGATATTTCCTCCTTATACAGCATTTGCAGGTTCCCATTTATTACAGTCAGCGGCGTCCGTAAATCATGGGAAATATCCGATATAGACTTTTTTAATTGTTCCTCCGCCTGCTCTGCCTGCAGCTTCAGCCTCTTTTGATAATCCAGATTATCATTTAATTCAACAACCATGTTTGACAAATCCCTGTCAAATAAAGAGACTGTTATCTGCCGATTATAGGACTGTTTCCTGCTGCTGCCAAGTTCTGCTTTCACATTGCGAAGCTCTCCTTTCAGTGCCCATAAATATAAAAACAGATAAACGCACAGAAAAAAAAGCCCGATACTGCCTCCAATTAACAAACCCATACTATTCCCCCTTTAACCGATATCCAATCCCCCACACAGTTTCAATATAGTCCTGCCCGGCAGCTTTTTTCAGCTTATTTCTCAGATTGCTCATATGAACATTAATCGTATTATCTTCGTAATAGTATACATCTTTCCACACTGTCTCATACAAATTTGCTTTTGTAAAGGTCTTTTTGGGATGTTCCAAAAAAAGCTGAAGCAGCATAAGCTCCTTTAATGTCAACGCAATTTCCTTATCCTGATACATCACCCGATGTTCCAATGGAAACAGGCAAAGCTCTCCGCTTTTCAAAACGGCTTCCTTTTGTTGTTCATTTACTGCCCCGCTTCTACGTAGCACCACCTCTACCCGGACCAAAACTTCATTCAGGTCAAAAGGTTTTATAATATAATCATCTGCTCCAATACGAAGCATCTCCAATCTGGTTTCCATCATAGATTTTGCCGATATGATAATAACCGGACTTACAGAATACTCTCTTAACTCCTCAAGGAGATGTTTCCCACTTTTATAAGGCAACATTAAATCCATCAAAACCAAATCATAATTTTCTTCTTTCATTTTTACCGCTGCTTCCTGTCCATCCATGGCGGATATGGTTTCGTATTCATTTTCCTCTAAAAATGCGGATAACAGCCGGGTAATTTCTCTATCATCCTCAATAATTAAGATCCGACCCTTCATTTATCTTCCTCTTTCTAAAGATATCTTAGTACCGTTGCGAGTACCAAGAAGTGCAAACATGCTTGTTTTTTGATTTTCATATTCTCATAATACAAGTATACCATAAGCTCTTACTTTAGGCTACCTTTGCACGATTTACATCAATCTCATTCGACCATTCCACACGCTCTGTCAAAATCGTAACAAAATCCCTTAGGACGTTTAAATCGTCAACAACCCCGCTGCAGGCAACGGGATATATGACCCTCACAGCATTATTTTCTTTCTTCTAAATATGTATTAACCCGCTTTTCAATATATTTACTTGTATTTTCCAAATCCTGCTGTCCATGAAAATATAGTAGTGACTCTTCCCGCACAATCTTTTCCAGTTCTGGTAAATCTACACGCAGTTTTGTGGATGATTCTATTATAGTTTCCAAATCATCCACATCTTTTTCATTCAAATAGGGAACTTTTTTCTCTGTGCCTCCAATTGTAACCGTCAAATTCTCATCTTCATTCTTCCCATTTCCACACCATTCATCATGTAGTTGATTAAGCACTTTTCGTTTCACAGGAAATCCATATTCCTTTAATTGATATTGCATTTCATCTGTCAATAGATACGAAATAAACTCCCATGAAGCCTCCTTTTGATTAGATTTTGAACAGATAGCAATTGGCATTCCCAAATACATATAATTACCAGATGCATTACCCATAGGATAGCCCTTCGCCGTTATATCAGAACGAAACATTGTTTTATATACTCTATAATCTTCCCCCGAAGAAATCCCTATCTTAAACAATGACAATTCCCCTTGATAAATCATATCACTAGAAGGAATATCTATATTATCTTCATTTTTAAGAGCATATTCCTGATAATTTTTTACAAATTCTAACGTATCTTCCAAAGCTTCTTTTTGAAAATGCTTCCCATTTTCATCTTCTTCCAGATAACCTTCTAACCCAGACCAAGTGAAAACTCCTAAAAGATCACTTTCATCATAATAAAGTAATCCTCTTGTTCCTCGATTGTCCTCAAGAAATTTTATCATTTCCTCGGAAGTCCAGCCCAGTTTCTCTCCAACATCCTTTGTCTTACCTAAAATCGTTTGAATAGAAAAATAAGGCGATATCTGATAGATACAACCATCCACACTGATTGCCTCTATGCATGCACTTACATAATCGTTTTTATTGATATACCCGGATAGGTCTGCTAATAATTCTTTTTTTATATAATTTTGTACATCCAGTCCTTCCAGACTGATCATATCAAACTGTTTTCCAGAAACAATATCCATATTCAAAGCCTGATAAGGATTTTCTTCTTCAGCATAATCTCGAATAGAAATTTTATACTCATTTGACTGATTATTAAACTTAAGTATTTGTTCTTGAAGTATAGAATTCAAGCCAACACATGCCAACACCAATTCCTTTTGACTTTTGTTCGGCTTTTTATCTGGTGATAACTTCTTAATCACACACTGTCCATCGTTCTCCATAGCCACATATATGTATCCTTCTTTAGAAACACGAATTCTCTTAATTGCACTAGAATCCAATCCGATATCGACCCAACGCAAAACAGGCTGCACTATTTTTCGATCCAAATCAAAACTATACAAATAATTATCTTCTGAAAAATATTGTTTTCCATCGTGCCCTGTAAATAACTCTGCTTTCGATCCAACGTTGTTTAATACTATTTTTTCTTCCCCACTCTGCAAATCTTCTTTTAAGTTTACAATATGATATACATTATCTATGTTTTCTACAATCAGAACATATCCATTTACATCCAAACAAATGCTTTCTACGAATCCTTCTCTTTCTATTTTTTGCCCAGATTTATTACTGTTGTCATATACGTAAATATCACCTTCTCCTGACAATACAATCCATCTATTCTTATTATCTTTTACAATATTCTTAGGAAAAACAGATAACTCCTCCACTTTCCCTTTCTGTTCCCCTGTAAAATTAACTTCTGTCAAATAAAAGGAATCATCATCTTCTCCAACTTTTTCTGTCATTACTAATATATTTTGATTGTCATATCCAATTCCGCAAATAAACTGTTCATTTTCCAAATTTAATAACTCTTTTGCATTCTGTCCATTCTGATCAGCTATCATAAGTGACTGTCCAGAATGATTGTATACAATGTTATTTTCTAACATTTCTACATAAATATCCCCACTCTCCACAGAATACTCCAATAAATCTTCTATTATGTAGGAATTATTTTCTTCACAATCTGTCTTAAGTTCACTCTTTTTTTCACACCCTACAACAAATATACATAAACTCAAAAACATAATTTTAATAATTATTGACTTATACATTTATTACCCCTTTCAACCGGCAAGATATTGTAGTAAAAAATATATTCCAACTGAAAAAAAATAAGACAAATTATCTCTATTTTTTACTAAAACTCCTTCATTAATGCTATCTTCTTTTTTTTGCCCCATTATTGCACACAGCAAAGTTGTAAAAAAAGCAACTACTATTATATTAAAAAACACATTGGTCAGTGCCGTTGTTTTTTCACTATACTGAATCGCATACTTGGGAGAAAAAGCAATTTCATCTAACGGTATTTCCAATATTCCTACAATATTTACAATACAATGTACGATAAATGGATATACAAAGCACCTTTTATTATGCATTAGTAAAGAACATACTACGCTTAAAGGAATCACAAATATCATTAAATCTATATTATCGTGCAGTAATACAAAACAAAAGTTCACTAATACAAATCTTAAAATAATTGATGTATTGTTGTAATTTTCTAACATTACAAACCTAAAAAACAACTCCTCAAAAAATGGTATTATTATACCAAATGAAAAAATTAGAACAACTCTCCCGATTAAAGAATAAGAGTTATTTTCATACGTAATATTCTCAACTAAATAATTATACTTTTCTGGTATATAGTCAAAAAAAACATATAATAAATTAAATATCATATTTTGAAAAAAATAGCAAACCAAAGCTACGCACAATGCTATTGCACTTGCACTTAATATATCTTTGCTTTTCATAATAAAAAAACCTTTATTTCTTTTTTTCAAAAAAAATACACTTATGACACCATAACATATTATTACATTAATTATACTCAAATAACATGATACATAAAAATTCATCTCTGGCATTATTGACTCAACTATAGACGCAATAAGTGCAAGTAACCCAGCCAATATAAGCAGCATGTATTGATGTTTACATAACAATATCTTTTCATATCTCTTCATTATTCGCTCTCTTTACTTATTTTGTATAAATATTCTCTAATTTCTTTTGATGTACCATAATAAGCCTCTCTGCAAACATTACTACATACAATTTCTCTGCTTTTATTATTACATATGCCTTTTATAACAGGCTTCAAATAATAAATAATAGGTTTACCGTTCTCTTCATTTCCCAAATTAACGTTTGCAATAATAGTCCTATCTTCCTTTGCTTTTACCTCAAATGTGGTACCTCCCTTAGACTCTATTCCCGTATCACCATAATATAAATTAACAATTTTAACATTCTGTTTTTCTTCATTTGAAACAATTAACTCAGCATGATCAAATGTTGGTTGTACAAAAGATTCCCAATCTATCCTATTTGATGATACTGATAAATCACCCTGTAAATCTGTTGAAATATAAAATTCAATACATCCTATATCTTGATAAGTTGTTCTCCCTTTTGGGTCTTTAAACTTAACTCCTGTTATTTTAATATTTCTATTTGGAGTAACCGAAACATCCACCTTATACTTTCGAGCTGTCATACAATTATTAAGTTTTATATTTTTATTCTCATCACAAATGCTGTCTTTACATACTCCTACAGGATACTCTTCTCCAATATTGCTCATCAAAATAAATCCACTGCATTTATCAATATATCTTTCTAAAGAAACATCTTTTGACACCTCATAAAAGTCTAATGCGATATCCATCTCCTCTGTAGGAACTATCGCATAAAAACTGTTTTGCGGCAAAAAATAGAGTCCCGCTTTCGGTACTCTTGTTTTTTCATTCTTATTAAAAAACAACATTCCTACTCCAATAATAGTCGCTAAAACCACTAATGCTATACCATACGATTTTTTCAAATTCTCATTCTCCTAAAAGACCTCCCACAATAATACTGTAGGAGGTGCAAATACATGTTATTTATTTTTTGATATTGTCTAATAATGATAATCCCACAGCCACTTTTACTTTACATGACTGTTTTTCTACTTTTGTAGAAAATTTACAATATTTATTTGTTGCTGTCAAATGCCATGCGGGATCATACGTTCTCTTCTTAATTGTAACATTATTATTTCTATCTGCAAATTCAACACCTAAGTGAGGATATCTTCTATATTTTTTTCCATTTTTCAATGTTTGCGACTTTGAGCAGGAAACACTTTTTCCACCAGTGTATCCCACAGATGCTTTTGCAACCTCTCCATCAACTCCTGCTGACACATTCATACTTTGTGAAACCGTTTTTGAAATGGAAACTGTTTCTGATACTCCCGGGTCCAAATATGTACCCCCATGATAATATTTTGTATAACGACGACTTGTCTTATAGGCAGGATATGTATACGACTTTGATTTATGACCACAAGTTGCTTTCCAGCATTTAGTCGCTCCTACATTGTTAAGATAAATCACATCATCACATGAACTATTCGATTGACCCAACACTCCAATTCCAATCATTCCAAACAACATCATTGATAAACATATACCTAAAATTTTTTTACTTTTTAACACTTTGTAGTTTCCTTTCTTTTTTAAGTCGTGTGCACTTGACGATTGTATCATTTATCATTTTTTAAATCAAGCATATTTTTTTATTTTTGGTTTGTGTTAACACTTAGTTATCAACTTTCTTGTTTTCTTTATGATAGATTCATCTTTCCAGTGAAATGACAATAAATTTGATTTTTTATAACTAAAAAGCTGCTGCTTCACGATTTATAAATCGTTAAAGCAACAGCTTTATTTCCGCAAGCAATGAACCAAGTGGGTATGCTTGCATGTCCATTTGGCGACTGCCGCGAGGATCAATACCCCGCTGCTTGTGGAGGGGTATTTGACTTTTTACCGACCCGCCAACGTCTGACGGATCAATGCTTTTTTAAGTGCTAACTCCGCACGGTTCATATCAACACCGGAACCATCTTCAATTCGGCGTCTTGCACGAATCTCCGCTTCCTTTGCACGATTTGCATCAATCTCATCCGGCCATTCCACACTCTCTGCTAGAATTGTAACGGAATCCTGAAGAATCTGAATAAATCCGGACATCAATGCCGCTTCTTGTACCGTATCACTATTATGAATTCGAAGAATTCCCGGTGCAATAATTGCCGTTAACGGAATATGATTTGGATAGATACCCATGTCGCCCTCCGTTGTGGTAAATTCTAAAAAAGAAGATTCTCCTTCATAGAATATACGCTCAGGAGCCACGATTTTTAATTTCATACTATCTGCCATGCATATTCTCCTTTTTCGCTTCGCTCATCAACCATGTACTTTGCACATGACACAAGCTGCGTCTATCCCATTGACATGTTATTTCACTTTAGCAAGTACATCATCAATGCTGCCTGCATTCAGGAAATATCCCTCCGGAATATCATCATGCTTTCCTTCAATAATCTCCTTAAACCCACGAATTGTCTCTGCAATCGGAACATATTTACCGCTTGTACCGGTAAACTGTTCTGCTACGAAGAATGGCTGGGATAAGAATCTTTGTACCTTTCTTGCACGAGAAACTACTAATTTATCCTCTTCCGATAACTCATCCATACCAAGAATTGCGATAATATCCTGCAGCTCTTTATATTTTTGCAAAATCTCCTGTACGCCTCGGGCAACCTCATAATGCTCTTCCCCTACAATCTTTGGATCCAGAATTCTGGAAGTAGACTCCAAAGGATCCACCGCAGGATAAATACCCAGCTCTACGATGGAACGGGAAAGTACTGTAGTTGCATCCAGATGGGCGAAGGTTGTAGCCGGAGCCGGGTCTGTCAAGTCATCGGCAGGCACATAAACTGCCTGAACGGATGTAATGGAACCGTTCTTTGTGGAAGTAATTCGTTCCTGCAGGGCACCCATCTCCGTCTGAAGGGTTGGCTGATAACCTACTGCCGACGGCACACGTCCAAGAAGTGCTGATACCTCAGAACCTGCCTGGGTAAAACGGAAAATATTATCAATGAATAACAATACGTCCTTACCACCCTGGTCACGGAAATATTCTGCCATAGTAAGACCTGTTAAACCGACTCTCATTCTTGCTCCAGGCGGCTCGTTCATCTGACCAAATACCATTGTCGTCTTATTGATAACGCCGGATTCCTGCATTTCGTGGTAAAGGTCGTTACCCTCTCTGGTACGCTCTCCTACACCGGTAAATACGGAATATCCACCATGCTCCGTGGCAATATTACGAATCAACTCCTGAATCAATACGGTTTTACCTACACCGGCACCACCGAACAATCCAATTTTACCACCCTTCTGATAAGGGCAGAGCAAATCTACTACCTTAATACCTGTCTCTAAAATTTCTGTATCTGTCGCCTGCTCTGAAAATTCCGGAGCTTTTCTGTGAATCGGAAAATGCTCGTTACATTCCGGAGCCGGCTTGTTATCGATTGGCTGACCTAATACATTAAACATACGTCCTAATGTATTCTCACCTACCGGCACGGTAATCGGTGCTCCGGTAGCTACAGCCTCCATACCACGAACCAGACCGTCTGTTGGTCCCATGGCAATACACTTTACTGTATCATCACCTAAATGCTGGGAAACCTCTACGGTTAATTCCCCTCCGTTTTGGGTTGCGATGGTAATCGCATCATTAATCTCAGGAAGCTTTCCTTCACTGAATTTAATATCCAATACGGCACCGATAATCTGGGTGATTTTACCGACATTTTTTTCTGCCATATTTTTTCTCCTTACTTATTTTTCAAACATTCTGTTCCTTATATTCCATGCACATTTTTTACAGTGGGACCTCTAGGAGATGGCCTCTGCACCTGCTATAATCTCAGTTAATTCCTGTGTAATAGAACTCTGACGTGCCCGGTTATATTTCAGGGACAAATCCGCAATCATATCATCTGCATTCTTAGTTGCAGAATCCATTGCCTGCATACGGGCACCATTTTCACTGGCAATCGCCTCAATAAATGCACCGTAAATAATATTGTTCATATATTTTGGAATAATCATATCCAATGCTTCATCTGCCTCAGGCTCAAAATTCATTGGCGTTAGGACATCTATTTCTACATCCTGCTTAATCTCATTAATATCAATTGGCAAAAGCTTAATCAGTTTCTCCTCCTGCACAACCGTATTCTTAAAACTGGTATACGCAAGATAAATTTCACCTACCTCTCCATTCTCATAGGAAGCAAGCACATTTTTACCAATGTGGATCGCATCTGCATAAAGCGGCTCATTCATGACTTCCGAATAATCCTCCACAATATGGTATCCTTTTCTGGAAAGACTATCTAAACCTTTTTTACCCAATGCATAAATATCTGTCTCTTCTTTCGTAAATGCTGCCGCAACTGCCTTTACAATATTATTGTTATATCCTCCCGCAAGTCCCCGGTTAGAAGTAATGGCGATTACCGCTTTCCTTGTGGAATCATTTGCCTTTAGATATCTATGGTCAATCTCACCTGTTCTTGCTAAAACAGAACAAATGGTATCATATAACATTGTAAAATACGGCTTATTACTCTCTGCCCTGGCCCTTGCCTTTTGAAGCTTAACGGTGGAAACCAGTTTCATTGCCTTCGTAATCTGACCTGTACTGGCAACACTTTCTTTCCGCCTTTTTATATCTCTCATAGATGCCAAGACATATCACCTCTTTCTTTTTTATTCTGCATTACTGCTCTTTGTAAGCGGTGATAGCCTTGTCAAGCAACTCTTCGATCTCCGGCGTCAGCTTCTTCACCTCGCGAATCTGGCTGAAAATTTCCGGATACTGGGTATCCACAAACTCAAACAGACCCTTCTCAAAATCAAGAATCTCATCCACCGGAACATCCAGCAGATAACGCTTTGTTGCCGCATAAATGATAACAACCTGCTTTTCCACCGGCATCGGTTTATACTGAGGCTGCTTCAACATTTCCTTAATTCTCTCACCCTGTGCCAGACGCTCTTTTGTATCCGCATCCAGCTCTGATCCAAACTGGGAAAATGCTGCAAGCTCTCTATACTGTGCAAGCTCTGTACGAATCGGTGCTGCAATTTTCTTCATCGCACCAATCTGTGCCGCACCACCAACCCGGGATACAGAAAGACCTGCATTAATCGCTGGGCGGAAACCTGCGTTAAACATCTCTGTCTCCAGATAAATCTGTCCGTCTGTAATGGAAATTACATTGGTAGGGATATATGCAGACACGTCACCGGCCTGTGTCTCGATAATCGGAAGTGCCGTTAAGGAACCTCCTCCCAGCTCATCATTTAACTTTGCTGCACGCTCTAATAATCTGGAATGTAAATAAAATACATCACCGGGATATGCCTCACGTCCTGGCGGTCTTCTAAGCAGTAAGGAAAGTGTACGGTATGCCGTAGCATGCTTACTCAAATCATCATATATGACCAATACATCCTTCCCACTCTCCATCCATTCTTCACCAATCGCACAACCGGCATACGGTGCGATATACTGAAGCGGAGCAAGTTCGGAAGCAGTAGACGCAACTACTGTCGTGTAATCCATCGCACCATACTCCGTTAAGGATTTTACGATATTGGCAACAGTGGAAGCCTTCTGTCCTATCGCAACATAAATACAGTTTACTCCCTGTCCTTTTTGATTGATAATTGTATCGATTGCAATGGCTGTCTTACCTGTCTGACGGTCACCGATAATCAACTCTCTTTGACCTCTTCCAATCGGAACCATGGCATCAATCGCCTTAATACCGGTCTGCAATGGTGTATCTACCGATTTACGGGAAATAACACCGGAAGCAACTCTTTCAATCGGTCTGGTCTTGTCGCTTTTAATTGGTCCTTTACCGTCAATTGGCTGACCTAATGCATTGACAACACGTCCAAGCATTCCGTCACCAACCGGAACCTCAACCACACGTCCTGTGGTCTTGACGGTATCTCCTTCGTTGATATTCTTATTTGCACCTAATAATACGGCACCTACGTTATCTTCCTCTAAGTTCATTACCATTCCGTAAACTTCACCCGGGAATTCTAACAATTCACCCTGCATTGCTTTTTCCAAGCCATGTACACGGGCAATGCCATCTGCTACCTGAATAACAGTACCAACTTCGGAGGTTTCTAATTCCTTAGAATAATTCTTAATCTGCTCTTTAATCACAGAACTGATTTCTTCTGGTTTTAAATTCATAGAAAATTAGCACCTTCTCTCTGTCCTTATTCTTAGTTTTTGTATCGGATACCATCTGCCATACCCGCAGACCATACCCTTTTTATAACAAAGTTTTTGATAAATTTGCAATCTGTGTTTTCAGACTGCTGTCCACAATCGTATCCTGAATCCGGATTACCAGTCCACCGATCAATGCCTGATCCACCTGATAAACTCCCTCAATTTTCTGATACTTTGTGGTCTCTAAAAGCTTCTGCTCGATTTTTCCCTTTTGCTCCTTATTAAGCTCCACGGCAGAAGAAATGTATGCAACACCGATACCTTTCTCCTCTTTAATCGCCTGAATCACATAATCAAATACCGGAACAAAGTCCTTTAAATGCCCTTTTGTTACCAGCATGGTCATAAGACCGGTAATCTCATCGGAAACCTTTCCCTTATAAATACTCTCGATTACCTTGATCTTTTCTTCCTTCTCAATATTCGGATGGAGCAAAAGCCTGCCTAATTCTTCGTTTTCAAGAAACGTCTGCTTTACAAAAAGTACCTCTTCTAATGTGGTATCTAACGTATGATTCTCCATAGCCACTTCAAAAAGTGCACTTCCGTAGGTTTTACTTACCTGCTTAGCCATGTACTACCACCCATTTCCTTCAAAGTATCCTCTATCAAAGCATCCTGCTTACTCTCGTCAATCTGCTGCTCAATAATCTTTGCAGCCATTGCAGTTGCCACCCTTACGATCTCCTTGCGCATCTCATCAGAAACTTTACTTTTTTCTAATGCAATCTCCTGACTTGCACGGCTTAAGATTCTGTCAGCCTCTGCATTTGCCTCTTCTACAATCTCAGCTTCCCGTTTTTGTGCTTTTTTACGGGCATTTGCTAATATCTCTTCCTTTTCTTTATCAATTGATTTGAGCTTTTCGTCATATTCTGCTTTTAACGCTGCAGCATCTTCTTTATCCTTTGCTGCATCCTCAATATCATTTTTAATCTTCTCCGTTCTGTTTTCCAAAACCTTTCTTACAGGTTCAAACAAAACTTTAGAAAGGAAGAAGAAAAGAATAAATATTGCTATACCTTGAAATATAATGTCGTTGATTAACTGGGCATTTAATTCAAAAATATGCCCCTCGGTCAACAGCATTGACTGGCTTCCGAGTTCAAATAACATATTCATCAAAGTGCTATCCTCCTTTCACTAAATTCTTATCTTTATCTTCCGGCACCCTACATACCTTCCTACTAAGCTCGAAAACACCTCGCTAAGTATTCAGGCATTGTGCGGACTTTCGAACTAAATTCAGCTAACGCTTCATTAAGTTCTCAATGTCTACAGTTTTAAGAATCTAGACAACATTGGATTACCATACATCAACAATAATGCAACAACCAAACCATAAAGACCTGTTGTCTCTGCTACCGCCTGACCTAAGAGCATGGTAGACATGATGTCACCTTTTGCACCCGGGTTACGCCCTACTGCTGCCGCACCCTGACCTGCTGCATATCCCTGACCAACACCAGGTCCGATACCTGCGATCATTGCTAAACCTGCACCGATTGTTGAACATGCTAAAATTAAACCTTCGTTTGTAATGTTTGACATAAAAAATCCCTCCATAAATTAATAAATTATTATTTGAAGATAATAATCTTCATTGAAAGCTGTATCTCTTACACAAATCCTATGATGAATTAATCCCCTATTTTCTGGGATACAAAAACCATCGTTAACATACAAAATACATATGCCTGTATTGCACCCGAAAACAGGTCAAAATAAACATGCAATGCTGCCGGAATACCCACCTTTGCAATTACCGGCAGTAATCCATAATAAAGGGCCATCATGACCGTACCGGCCATAACATTACCAAATAAACGCAATGACATAGAAACCGGCGTTGCAATTTCACCAATTAAGTTGATTGGAAACAAAAACCACAATGGCTGAAACAGGTCTGTCACTGCACCAAATTTGTTGTATTTTACATTATTATACTGAATCATTATAAATGTAATCAGTGCAAGGCAGAATGTCGTTCCGTAATCAGCGGTCGGCGGTCTTAATCCAAACAGACCGGAAATATTAGACAAAATTACAAAGAAAAACAGGGTGCCTATATAATTAATATACTTTTTACCATGTTTGCCCATAGAAGAGTCCACAAAACCCTGTAACGTTTCAATAGCAAATTCCACAACATTCTGAAGTCCTGTCGGAATCTCTTTTGCATGCATGATTTTCTTTCGGACGACAACTGCAAAAATCATAATAGCCACCATTAAAATAAAACAGCATACATGCGACGTTGTAATATAAACCGTCTGTCCCATGAACTTATACCCTAGCAAATGATGAATGGAGAAATCTACTTCTTTATCACTCGCCAACAGCATTGGTACCATTCCATAACCCATTCTTTCACCTTCCTTTCTGTTTGTAATCTTTATACAAAGAAGTTCATTTTGAATCTTCAACCTCTTTCCCAGTTACTTCTCCGGTATCCGTTATATATCGGTCCGGATATAACCATTTTAAAAAACCAGGAGCCAGTAATGCCCCTATTTTAAGCCCTAAAAGCCCTAAAAGTACCGCAATAAAATTAAAAAACGGAACAAGCATTCCTGCTGACAGTGCTGCCAGCATGATAAACAACCGAAAAAAACTCTGCTTTCTCATATATTTAGATGCCTGCACCTGGGATAAATCCAAAGCCTTATCCAGAGTCTTTACCATATGCAAAATAAGAATAACCGCAATGACTGTGCCAAAAAATAATCCCAGTGTATAAAACAATATATTTTCCGAAAAGAAAATGCCTATTATTTCAACAATTGCCGTGTAAATTATAATTCCAATTCCAAAGCCCGTCAATGTCTCTTTTACCTGATTCATATATTCTGCCCTCAACTGGTTATATCTTAAAACAAACAGACCTGTTATCCACATCTTATTCTAACCAGACTTTTCATGTAATATAATCCAGTCAAACTATATTTTCTTAAACAGGCTTACCTTTTTTATAAAAAACATCAATGACTTAATTATACTAAGTTTTGTAAAAAATGTCTACAAGTTACTTTATTTTTTTTTATTCCTTCATTATTATGATTCCATTTATTTTTCTTTTGTATCTTTTGGGAACAGACTATTTTTTCCCAAGAATTTGCAGATAATATTATAGCATGCCTTATAACCGCCCAGCACACCTAATATCAGAAAAAACACTAATACATTTGTTCCAAAATATGCATCTATTGCATATCCAATCCCACCGCAAATCAAAATTGCCGTCAACATCGAAACAGCAAGCTGGGTAATTAATGCTAACATTTTCATTGAATTTAATCCTCAATCATATTAATTCTGCGATTATGCCTCGCCTCGTTTGAAAAGGGAGTATCCAAAAAAGTATCTACAATCTTAAGAGCCAGTCCCGGTCCAATTACTCTTGCACCCATTGCAAGCATATTCGCATTGTTATGTTCCTTTGTCGCCGCGGCACTAAAGCAGTCATGACAGAGTGCTGCACGAATCCCTTTTACTTTATTTGCTGCAATAGAGATTCCGATTCCGGTTCCGCAAATCAGAATTCCTTCCTCACATTCTCCACTTGCTACTGCTTGTGCTGCTTTCTTTGCATAAACAGGATAATCTACCGCTTCTTCGGAATAACATCCAAAATCCTTATAATCAATCTTTCTTTCCTCTAAATGTTTCTTAACCTCCTGCATTAAAGAATATCCACCATGATCACATCCTAATGCTATCATCTCTTTTCTTCCTTTCTATACACGAATTATCCTCTGCCCCGCTGCCTTTAACAAACGGTTCATAATCGCATAAGAAATTCCTTCTCCGCGAAAACTTTCTGCGTAAATATAATCCACGCCCGCTGTGTCAAAATCTCTTAGTGCTGCATATAAACCAGCCGCTACCGTACCGCATTCTTTCCGGTCACCGACGCAGACCAATGTATCTGCCTGTCCCTGATAATAAGAGAGGGTTTCACCTGGTGCCATGATTCCCACCTTGTAACCGGCTTTCCTCTTTTCTTTTGCAAGCTCACAAATCTTGTCTGCAACTTTTTTTTCCGTTCCGGCATGCTCCTCCTTTGCCTCCACCAGTGTAAGTTCCCCCTTTGGTGCATAATGGGTGTACTTCATTCCTGGTGCCTTTGGTCGGAATCCCTCTGCCGGTTTATCCAGAGCAGGATCAATTTTGACAGTTCCAATCACCTGTTCTAACATTTTCTTCGTAATAAATCCAGGACGCAAAATAACCGGAACCTCACCGCTGACATCCACAATCGTAGATTCAATCCCAATTCCTACCAGACCTCCATCTATAATATACTCTATCCTTCCATTCAAATCTTCCATTACATGATCTGCCTTTGTAGGTGATGGTCTTCCTGATGTATTGGCACTGGGTGCCGCTACATATACACCGGACTGCCGGATGAGTTCCAACGCCACAGGATGAGACGGCATACGGATTGCAACCGTATCCAAACCTCCTGTCGTTTCATAGGGAACTGTCCTTTTCTTCTGCAAAATAATCGTAAGGGGACCCGGCCAAAATGCATGTGCCAGTGTAACCGCCAGATTATTTGTATAGGCAAGAACCTCTATATCCTCCACTTTGGAAATGTGTACAATGAGCGGATTATCTGAGGGTCTCCCCTTAGCTGCATAAATCCTGCCGGCCGCAGTTTTATTCAAAGCATCCGCACCAAGACCATACACCGTCTCCGTAGGAAATGCGACCAACCCGCCATTTTTAAGGCAACCGGCAGGATCTTTTAACAATCCTGCCAGTTTCCCTGCTTCCCATTCTCCAAATCCTGCCGCATTCACTATCCGTGTCCGGATTCCGTTCTCTTTTAAGGAACACATTTCTTCTTTATCCTCTTTGTCACCGTCATTTATCTGATTATCCTGCATGCTGTTCACTTTTACTTTCAAGTATGTTTGTTTATTTTACTGTAACTTTCTTTGCTCCACTGTAGCTTCCATAAAGCTTCTTACTTCCACTCTTCCTATAGGCTCTTATCTTGACATAGTAAGTACCCTTTTTCATTTTCTTTTTCGTGTAATTCGTTTTCGAATTCGTCTTAATTGTCGCTAACGTTTTATAGCCACTGTTTTTACTCTTTGAATAATAAATAACATATCCCTGAGCCGCAGTATTCTTTTTCCACTTAACGGTAAGCTTCTTTTTGCCGCCTTTTACCGCTAGATTTTTCACCTTTGACGGTCCCACTGTCACAGTACATTTCAATGTTTTTGTTGAACTGCCTGCTATAAACTTTGCCGTAATTGTTGCTTTTCCATATGCTTTCGCCTTTACTTTCCCACTGCTCGAAACAGTTGCTACCTTTTTATTAGAAGACTTCCATGTCACCTTACGCTTTACAGATGCCGGCGTAGTCTTAAGAGAAAGCGCTGCCGAACTTCCCTTTGATATTCCGAGATTTGTATCGCTCAGTTTATAGGATGTTTTCTGGTTTGTACTGTCCGTGTATGCTTTGATACGGAAACTGCCATTTTCCTGTTTTGCCACATCAGACCATTGTTTTCTATAGTATACAAAGCTCTGATTTGGACTGGAAGTCGCTCTAAACATGATCCAGCCTGCATTGTATGACTTATCAAACGCTAACCGCACCGGTGCACCGCCTGAAGAACTAAGCGTTATCACAACTGCATATTTTTCTCCTGCTGTTAACGTCACCGGTGTTTTTAACTCAACACGATTATATCCTGCATTTTGCAACGTTCCCGTCTGAGGAGTTCCAAACATAGCTTTTCCACTGGTTGGTTTACTGGCACTGCTAAGTCCTGTATATATCTGTATACTGTACTTAACATTTGTACTCATAATATCAATGCCAACTGCTTTCAAAGACTCGTTATTTCCACTTTTATCACCTTTTACCTGAAATACCTGAGCATACTGGGTGCCACTAGGATACTGAGAATAATAGCCTGGATTTGCACTTCCATCATATTGGTAATTATAATCATAACTCTCTGTAGTCTTTTCCATATCAAATGCTATAATTTCATCTAAACTGGTATCCTCATAAGACACATACATATAGCCACCGGCACCCCATCCACTGCCCCAACTATTCTTTACAATCCATGCACCGTTATTCTTGGGTTTCATCTGAAAGTTGTTCTTTGAATAGGTATCATCCCAACCAACAATCGCCACTGCATGATTACCCAGCTTACTTCCATCATCCGCTGTATCATTACAGTAATATCCGTTTGTGGATGGATTCCAATAACGCTCTAACGTTGATTGACTATCAAACATAAAAATACCTGATGCCACTGCACCATAATCCGTGATCGCCTGTTTTAAACTATTCACATCATAATTGTAAAAATATATATTTTTAACTCTGTAATCACTCTTATAGCAGTCACCTGCCGGCAATGCTCTGGCTGCATACGCTCCGTTTTTATCGTCCTCTGAAACCGTCTCGTTCACCACTCCTGCCCATGTTGTAAGCGACAGAGCCGTTCCCTGTAAAGGCCCCCCATTTTGATGCCATTCCTTCGCACTAAAATTACTGTCTCCCGCCGTATATCCCAATGGGTCCGCCTGTCTATTATAGAAAAAATATGCCAGATGATTCTCCGATAAATTAAGACTGCCATTGGCATAGCCCTTTTTTATCAGATTACTTTCAATTGCCGCAATCGTCGAAAAAGCCCAACAGGTATTATAACTCCCCTGATCCTCCACTCTTGTAACCTTTCCGGATGGTCTCGGATCATATTTTGCTGCATAAGAAGCTGTTCTTCTTGTTACCTTACTTTGTGAATTGTCGTCAACCTCTACCCCTTCAAACCGGTTATCAAATATAGGATGTCCTTCAAAGGTTCCCACCTGCTTTGCCATTACAACCGGATTACCGAATCCTACAATGCAGCACCCAATCCCTAAGGCTAATATACCCTTTTTTAAATTGTTTTTCCACAAATCCAATTGTTGTTTCATACCTTTTCCCTCTCTTTGTAAGCCATTTTTATACGCATACTTCTTTTCATATTATATCCTTCCATGAGCCGAAACGCAATCAAAACTTGTTATTCCTCCGATAAGTTTTTTAAATATTTCATAGAAACTGCATTCTACTCATAATCTAATATAAGAATATATGAGTAAAGTGTAACTTCTATGAAAAAAAACTACCTGTTATCCATCTGCGTTTTACTATGTTTTATTGCCCTGATATCTCTTTGCAATCACTACGGCAGACAGGTCATTTCCACTACAAAGAACAAAACTGTTATTGTGATTGATGCGGGACATGGAGGTTCCGATCCAGGCAAAGTAAGCACGGACGGCATAAAAGAAAAAGACATTAATCTCCAAATTGCTGTTTATTTAAAAGACTACCTGATCGCACAGGATTATACCGTCTATCTCACAAGGGAAACGGACTGCGGTCTTTATGATGAAAATGTATCCAACAAAAAAACATCTGATCTAAATAACCGGATACAATTTTTCAAGGAAAAAAATGCCGCCTATGTTGTCAGTATCCATCAAAACAGTTATCCGGATTCCCACCAGCACGGAGCACAGACCTTTTACTTTACTGGCAGTAGTGACGGAAAGGCATTTGCCGAATCCATTCAGGATTCCCTTCTGAAAATAGATGATACCAACACCCGCCTGGCTAAATCCTCTGACAGCTACTATCTCCTGAAGCACTCTGAAGTTCCTTCTGTTATCGTAGAATGTGGTTTTTTATCAAACCCTGAAGAAACTTCCAGACTGACAGACTCGAACTACCAAAAACAAATCGCCAATGCCATCTGCACAGGAATTTGCAGCTATATTTCCGGCAAAATACAATAACAGAGTCTTTTACTTGATAGGGGATTCCCAAAAATCTCCTGTCAAGCAAAAAAAGGTGTGCCCTTTATCGACACACCCTTTCACACAATAATGTCTCATTTTATTTTTTCTCTAAATTTCCTTGTCGCACTTACCTTAGATTCATTCCTCCTTTCGAAATTGACTTCCAACCATGTGCATTTGTGATGTATAACATGGAAGTCTAAACGAATAACAGACAGATTTGTCATTCATTTTTACAGTGAGTCTCATTCTGGAAATAATAGATTATACAGAATTATAGATAATAGAGCATCCGGATATCGCTTCATGCGAACTCTATTAAGAAACTCTACATAGAATATACTAAATAAATTTGTAAAATGCAATGTACAGCCTATGAATTATTCCATCCAATTTTTTACATTTTCTTGAAATTTTGTTCAAAATTATGTATATTTTATGAAAAGCTTTACTTGTTTCAAATTTATGGTACACTATACTTAACTGGATTTTCATGTATAGCCATATATATCTAATCATGTTTTTATTTAAAACCGATATACTAATTATAGCGAAACATTTCTTTCATAAAGTAATTATTTTTTATTGCAATTCAACATAAAATATGCTATCGTGAATGACACATTTTTTAATTGTTTTTGGTTAATTGATATTTAACCTTAGCAAATGCTAAGGTTTCCAAAGCGAAAGATTTTTAAAGGAGATGATTCTATGAAGTTAGAACGACTAAGCGAGAATCAGATTCGCTGCACACTGAACAAAGCTGATTTGGCGGACAGAGAACTTTTATTAAACGAATTGGCCTATGGAACAGACAGGGCAAAAGAGCTTTTCCGGGATATGATGGAACAGGCTTCTGAAGAATTAGGATTTGAAGTAAATGATATTCCTCTAATGATTGAAGCGATTCCGGTTTCACCTGATTGTCTCATCCTGATCATAACAAAAGTGGAAGATCCGGAAGAACTGGATACCCGGTTCTCACGATTTTCCAAATATACAGATATAGAGATCGATGATTCTGATGACTCTGAAGAACAGGACGTAACAGATTCCTCCGATACTGGTACAGATGATGATAACCTTTCTATCTTTGAAAACACAGCTTCTTTGATGGAAACCCTTTCTGATATTGTAGAAAACATTGAACAGGTCAAAAAACAAACAGAATCCGGCAAGAATGCGAATTTCATTCCGCTTTCAGCCGCAATCCGGGAAAGTGCCAAGAAAAAGGCAGATAAAGCAAAAGCATCCGGGAAAAAAGAAGATTCCTCTGTTGGATACCGAGTATTTTCTTTCCAGAATATGAATGATATCAGCAAGGCGTCTGCTATGGTTGCACCACTTTACCATGATGATAACTCTTTATATAAGAGTCCGTCAGATAACCACTACTACCTGATTGTAAACAACCAGTCCGGTGATTTAGAAAACTATCAGCGTGTATGCAACCTGTTAAGTGAATATGGCACAAAGGTAAAAGCAAACTATGCAATGCCATATTATTTCGCAGAACATTTTAAATTAATTATTAAAAAAGATGCGATCCAGACATTGGCAAGCATCTAAATACTCTAAATGGGATACTGTGCAGATCCAATTGGATCAACACGGCATCCCATTTTTAATGACCTTTAACGGATAAATTTTATATTTGACCATCTATTGCTCTATTTTTATAAAAGTTATATTATTTTTCTCGGCATATTCCTGTGCCGTAGAATTCTCATATCCAAGAATTACCGCACCCTTTGTCACTGCCTGTTCCCCAATAACCGTATCGGGATTCTTAACTGTTATTTTTAATTTACTACAGTACTGAAATGCTCCATCCGGCAGTTCCGTTATAGATTCCGGCACCTCCACATTCAAAAGTGATGAGGATGCAAATACTCCTGTACCAAGTGTAGTCATACTTGCCGGCAGATTAATTTCCGTCATCTGTGTGCAGTTCCAAAAAGCAGCCATTCCGATTCTTTGCACCTTATCACCTAATACCACCTTTGTAATCTTTGTACAATAAGAAACCGCATAGTCTTCAATTTCCGTCACGTTCGGGTCCACTGTCAGTATTCCCACCTTAACCGGTGGAACATAACAAAGCTTCATCTTATCCTTTGTGTAAACAATCCCTTCCACATCACAGTAATTCGGATTATCAGAATCTACTGTTACACCTGTTATCTTTGTTTCTCCTCCATAAAAAGCCTGTGGAGAAATAGTTTCTACTGTTGCAGGAACGAAGATTTTTGTAACATTTAATTTCCCATATACAATGCAGCCATAAAAAGTATTGGTTCCGATGCCTGCCACCGGATAACCACCAAGCATATCCGGTATTCTTACCACTGTATCAAAGCCTTCATATTCCGAAATGTATGCTTTTCCTGCTGAAATGCGGTACCCAAATCCTTTTTCCATTTTCGACACGGAATAATATCTCGGTGCATTTCCAGTATAACCTGCATCCGCCTCATAAACCTCCCCGTCCGCCAATGCCACAACATTTCGATGTCCTCCCCAAGCGTTGCCGTTTACATAATGAAGGCGGGCTTTTATTCCGGTTCTCTCACAAAGTTCTAAGATCATCGAGGTACTTGCCCAGCAGTCTCCTCCTCCAAAAACAGCCATGGAGACATATCCGGAATACTTTTCACTGTAATTATATGTATGTGCCACATATTTTGTAATTGCTTCCAGCTTGTCACTTTGTTTCATTCCGGCGGTTATTCTTTCCTTTATAAATGTATCCAGCTTCTCGTCCGCATAAACCGATGCGTAATCTTTTAATGTCACCGTCACTTTATACGTTCCACCGTCCACCTTGATTTGCACCACCGATGTTCCATACCGGTAAGATACTTCTTTTCTCTCTCCCTGAGCCCCTGTAGGATAAGAATACCCGATGTTTCCGTTCCAGTAGGTAATCTCCTCCTTTGGTCTTATCCCGCCATTCTCATCTACCGTAACGCTGCTGCCGGATACTACTTTAAATTCCGGCTTATTTTTATTGCCTGTAACAGTAATCTGAAAAGACTGGCGGCAATGGTTCGGAATCGTCAAAGCCTCCTGATAACTCTGCGTCATGGCAAACAAATCCAAAGAAAAATCCCTCGGTTTTTCTCCGTTGATCAATAGCTCCTTATCCTTTGCATCAGCATCATCCTTATCTTTTGAGGCATTAACAACAGTTACCCTGCATACATACTTTTTACCTCTTAAGGATGCTACAATATCTGCAACTCCTTTCTTTACCGGTTTTACCACTCCGTTTTTATTAACGGTTGCAACTTTCTTATTTTTCGAACTCCATTTCGGCTTGGAAACCGTATTCTTCAGCTTTAACGTCAATTTATCCTTTGTTGATATGGTAGCTTTTTTCTTTGAAATCTGTGCTGATTTTTTGACGGTAACCTTGCAGCGGTACTTCTTACCATTTACTTTTGCTGTAATAACGGCTTTCCCTGCCTTTTTGGCGGTTATTCTTCCCTTACTATTAACGGTAACCACACTCTTTTTATCGGATGACCACTTTACCTTCTTCGATGTACCGGTCACCTTTAATGTATATTTGTCCTTTACTACCATAGTAAGCTTTGTCCTGCTAATTGCGGTCTTTCCTGATTTTGCTTTAGCGGATACACCTGTTGCCGGCATCACAGACAAAACCATTATAAACAACAGCATTACTACATAAAATCTCCAACTTTTCCAGACATTCTGCCTCATAAAACCCCTCCTTTAAGTGCATGTCTTCCTGCATATTGGACCAGTCAACAACTCTACTATAAATTTTATCACAGATAATAAGAAAGTAAAGGAATTCTATAAAAATCCTAGGTAAAACTTAAAGGTTCCATGTTACGGATAAAAAAAGAGCACCTATATGTCCCCTGTTTCCTTATGGGAAGGGGATGTATAGGTACTCTTTCCTCAACTATTATAATCTATTACGCTTCCTTCTTTGCCAGATATTCATTAATATCTTTCATCAAGCTCTCCACATCCATTCCGTGAACCATTGCTGCCTCCTCCAAGGTCTCACCCTGTGCAGATGGGCATCCCGGACAATGCATTCCGTTTGCCATTAAGATTGCTGCATTTCCTGGATCAATTTCAATAATCTCTCCGATCAACATATCTTTATTTACCGATATTGCCATAATAGTATTCCTCCTGTTTTCATTTCTTCCTGTAACGTATTACACACCTTTCGCTATACTTTCCATGAACGATGTGCTGCCAGGTAATCTACTAGTTATAAATAGTATTACCGTATCGAATTTATTATAATCAGTTTGCCCATAAAATGCAACCTTTCCCCCGCTGTCAGACTTCGATAAATTAGGTCTAGCCATTATACTGGCAATTTGGTACAATAAAGAATAATATAGTGTATAGTGTTTATAGTGTTTAAGCTATTACAGCTAAATATCTTTCTGCTGCAGCTAAATGCCCATGTCAACCAGTTCACTGCGGCAGGAATAAATATGGGGGATACATATGAAATATAAAGAATTTGTCAGCAATGTTACGCTGGATTTTTTGAACTGCCGGGATAAAAAGGCAGTGTTTGTTAAGCATTATCATTCCACATACATTACAAAAGAAGACGTACTGGCAGAACTGACGGAGGAACGGGAGCAGGTTATTTTATTTTATGAGTACTGCATGAATCAGTTCCATGCAGCATACGAACCTTTTATTTCCTGGATTCATGAGCTTTATCAATGTTATTATAAGGACCTTCTTACTCTGGAAGAATTTCTGGAAAAATGTGGGATTTATTCAATGCATATAGAAATCTTTGTTTCTTTGCTGCAAACCAGAATCGCAAATCGCAAAGAAGAGCTGATTCTGTCCGAAGAATCCTATGAACAGGAACAGATACTCAAATCCATATATAATATTTTACAATATATCGGGAAAGAGCATCCTCTTATCCTGCTCCTTTTTCCAAACTGCACATGGCACCGTGCGGAACACTTCAGTTTTTAGAATATGCATTAAAACAGGAAGATGGAAAAATTCATTTTCTCCTCTTCTTTAATGATGCATTTCCGGTTGCAACCTATCTGATACCGGTGTGGAACCGGTTGCTGGCATCCGCACAGAAACAGAATCTGATGATAGAATGGGGGCAGATGGATGAAATCCGATCCAGAGAGCAAAAAGATGAAATCCGGTTTGATATTACCCGGATGGATTATTATTTAAAAGAAATCTTTAATATGCTTCATCTTTTTGCATTTGAAGATGCCAGATACTATATGAACCTCCTCGGTCAGTATATGGAATCGGAACAAAAACGGGTTACCAAAAAAGATCGGCTTTATTATTACCAAATCTCTGCAAGAGTGGATATCCTTACCCTGAAATTCAATCAGGCACAGATGAGTCTAGAAAAAATGCGTTTTTATTATGAACCGGCCAAGGATCCTGCTACAGACTACCAATACCATTATCTCATGGCAAAGACCCAGCTCATGCAAATGCAGCCGGAGGGGCTCCGCAGGCATTGCGAAGCCTGTCGAAAACTCGCCAACACACTAAAAGACGAGAGAAAATCCTATGCCGCAGATGTATTGGAATGTATGTACCAGTACGGCGGCTGGAGGGAAATTTTTCACTGCAATTACAGCTATCGTGTACCGGAAAATCTGGTTAAAACCGCAGAAAAAATGGGGGATAAGAATCTTCTTGCCTATCTTTATATATTTGGCTACGACAATGATGAAGAGTCCATGAAAGCAATTGCAGAGGGAACAAAACAGCCTGAATATTTTAAAAGAGGAATGAAGATTGCCAGCGAAATTGGAAACCGGAATCTCCTGCAACTTGGTTACATGAAAAATATTGTATCTTATTCCCAGGCAGGATACCATGCATATGTAAAAAAGATGTATGAAGGACGGCTCCGGGTAGTGGACCCCAATAATATAGAGCGAAAAGCACATACTTATATGGGGATGGGGTATACCTGTATTATTTTGGAGGATTATACTTCCGCAGACCGGTATTTCAAAAAAGCTCTGGAAATTTTACTTGATCTGGAGCTGGCAGATGATGTCATTGAGGTACTTTATAATATGGCAGTTTATTACTTTGCAGCAGAAAAATATCATCAGGCAGCATACACCGTCCGTTTAATTTTGAATGCAATGGATCACATGAAGATTAAGATGCTGCGCATTTGTAATTTGACCAAATTGTATGGAATTTTAGGCATCAGTGATTACTATCTGCATAATTATTATAAATGCTATTCCGGGCTGAGCCATATGGAAACCTGGATGGATCATATCCTGCATGGCGACAGTGAATATGTTTATTGGACAGAAGATTTGATTCTTTACCACATTCTCAAAGGGGTTATGTATGAACATAAAGGGGACTATCCGGCAGCAGATGCAGAATTTGAAGCAGCCGTTCCGATTCTTGCAATTGAAAAGGGGGTAAGATTTTATATTTATCCGCTCTATTGTCTGGAGCGGGCAAGACTCTATGCAAGAATGGGCAAACCTAAAAAGCACCGGCAGATATTAGAGGAGGGAATCCGATACTGTAAACAGGAGCATATGATTGTCCGACAGGATATGTTAGAACGGGAGCTGTTAGAACGAGAACTGTTTGGTGTACAGACAACATCTTCATCTACAGATTCCGAAGCGGAACCACTTGCTTCGGAAAAGAAAATATTGCTGATTGCCGGACACCAGGGTACCCGCAACCAGTTAAAGGCACGTCAGAAGGATATTGATTTCATGACGTTGTGTCAGGAGGTTTTAGATGAAACTTCCCTGACCAAAGAAGAAATGATTGAAAAAACAGTCGGAATTATTGAAAACAGCTATAGTCTGGATGATGTGGTAATTATCTCCAAACGGGAGGAAATGCTTTTTTGTGACCATTCTCATTCCATTATCCAGTTGACGGATAACCAGATGCAGGAAATATTCCGATTCTTTCAAACATACCAGCGTCCTTTTATCACCAGCCGGATTGAAACAGATTATGCCCAGTATGAAGCCATCACAAAACCGTTTATGGGCAGCCGGATCGTTACCATAACTGGAGTACCAAAAATAGAAAGCGGAAAACTTGTTTCGGTTATGCTGGCAATGAATTATATCCATCAGAATTTTGCCGGACAGCGTTTCTATCTGGATGAAGATAATCTGGTTATATTAAAATACGCCTTTTTCCAATTGATTGAGGCTACCAGAAAAACAGAATATCTGAATACGATCCGGGAAATGAATGAGCAGCTTGCAGAAATGGCAATCCGCGACCAGCTTACAGGACTTTATAACCGTCATGCGTTCCAGAAAATTGCTGAAACAAAAATGAGGGAACAGACAGAGGGTAAAAATGCCGTCATGTATATTGATTTAGACAATTTCAAATATTATAATGACACATTTGGTCATCCGGTGGGAGATATGGTTTTAGTTCAGTTTGCAGACATAATCAAAAAGCTCACCAGAAAGACCGGATATGCAATCCGTTATGGCGGAGATGAATTCGTAATAGTCTTATCGGGACACACACAGGATTATGCAAGAAAAATGGCAGAGCAGATTTATGATGATATTCAGGATGGCTTTGCAGAGCGGATCAGTCTACTGACTGGTAAAGAGGTACATATTGAGAACCAAAAGAAAATATCCTGCTCCATTGGAATTGCTGAATATTCCGGTGCCTCCCTTGAAAATCTGAACCAGGCATTATATGAAGCAGATCAGGCCCTGTATTTTGTCAAAAAAGGAACAAAGGGTACCGTAGTTGCATGGAGTGATCTGGCAGAAAGAGATGATTCACTGAATACTCTGTAGAAGTCAACAACCCCGCTGCAAGCAACAAGGCATCAAGCTTGTAACGCTGCAGAGCAGCGGGGTTATAACCTGAACCTTCATTTTCTGACATGATATTTTAATTCGTAAAGTTATTTTTAACCTCTACACCAAATAAATAAATGCATATTGTAAATTTCCCGAAATCGGATGCTTCACCATATCAAAAGAATAGCCCAGACCTAAATAATGCCAGAATTGCGGATTTTTTGTCTCTATACAGAATACGGGGGACTTTTGATGATCTACCCTTGATAAATCAACCACTCCTGCAGCCATCCACATATTTCATAAAATTAAACTCTGATAATGCACCTTTGCATTGAAGGGTAATTTCATTCTCCTCTAATACATTCATTTTTGTGCTTAAAACCATATCCACCAGTTCATTTCCTGTCGCTATCTTATGAACTGATTTCGGCATAGCCGCCGTCATATCCTTGAAATAACTCTCTGCCTTTCCATACTCTTCTTTTTCCAGCATTTCCTGCAATAATAACATATGATTCTTCCAGCCATGACGGAATTTGATGGTGTCCTCCTGCCGCTCCTTGTAATCCCTAAAAAACGAATATTCTGCCTCGAACTCTTTTTTATAATTCTCTGAAAGCTGCCGGTAATATGCTGCCATTTTCCTGTGTGCAATGGCATAAATCACTGCCACATTCAGTATAAGCATAAAACAAATCCATACTACCTTATAAATACGCTCATGTATCATGCCTTCAAACCATTCAAGGCCGACTACAATAGCCGGGCTAAAAAGACAAAATAAAGAAAGTACCGCACCCTCTCCAATTGTCAATTGTATGGATTTTACTTTTGCCACCTTTGTTCTGCTAAGCAGTATTAAAGAAACAAATAATATGAAATCGGATACCAAATCTGTTAGTGTAAACTTTTGTGTACCAATAAAATACTGGTCTAATCCTATGATCCGTTCAATCAACTCAAGGAATATTCCAAACTCTGCATATACCAACAATGCAGGGATTTCCAACAACAGCGTTTTTGTACGGTTCTTTTTTGTTAAAATCAAAGTTACCAGAACATTATACGCAAACATAACTACCGTCGCTATCATTTCTCCATCTCTTGTTTTCACGGTTATCCATTTCTTTTTAGAATATTCTTTTTGTATATCAATCAGTAAATTACGCATTACCTCCTCTGATAACGGTTTTAACAGATACCGAAAGGCATTTGCTTCATATCCCATCACTGCATACTCAATATAAGAGGTAACAAAAACCAGAAACACATCTTTATCCATTTCCCTAATCTGCTTGCCTAATGTAATACCATCCATTCCAGGTAATTCAATGTCCAATAAAATCAAATTTGGAAACACTGCATTTTCCTGCTGTAAATGATCTAAACACTGTAACAGTTCCTTTGCAGAGTAAAAAACCGTTACATTTAAGGAATATTCTTTTTCTAATATCGAACATATTTCCAGCATTTTTTCACTATGTTCCTTAATATCCTCGCATATATAGATTGTAAATTGCTGTAATAAATCTGTATGTTTCATCTATAAAGCTCCTGAATTCATAATTATTTTATCATACGTATCGCATAATATTCTAACAGATATCATATCCTTTTTCTATATTTTCCGGTTAAAATCAACCTTATCGCATGCATAGTAGGTTTGTTGACTATTCATCTTTAAACCGAAAATTCAAGTCAGACTTGGACTATATTTCCGGAGTATCTACAGCATGAAGTGGGATGTCGTAATCATTGATCACAATGCCCATAGATTATTCGTTTGTTAAATTTACAATCAGCTCCGAAAACATCCCTGAAACACTAAGCTCGTTTTCACCGTCCACAGAATTTTCGTACTCTATGGCATTCCCATCTTTTATATAATAAACATCACATTTTCGGCCTTTGTTTGCGACATTTACAATATTTTTTTCTGGAAGATGAACGACTGCTTTTGCCTTCCATTGGTTGATATCCAGCCTGCCTGTGATTTTATCAATCGTAATATCATAATCCGTTTTTGCGGTAAATTCCAGACTGCCACTGCTGTCTGTAACCAGGACCTGCCCTGCATCACCGTCATACTCCAAACGACGCAGATGGAGATTTTTTATCACAAGAAGCTTGACAGAAGCTGCTATCTCACAATGGTCAGAATATTTATTTGGAAGAATGATTTCAACCATCAGCGAATCTTCCGCCTCATAACGGCTTAGTTTGTTCTTGTTAATGCAATTTACATCCAGCTTGTTTTTCTTTTCATCCAGCTTGATCTTAAACATGGTATCTAAATTCTCAAGGGTTTCAGAGGATAGCCTGATATGCAGCTTTTCATCTGTTCCTGATGACAGTATAATAGTAGCTGCATTCCCGATATTGACATCAAAATGTTTCTCACAATCAATGTCATAAATGGTCTCGCTAGTATAAACAGGCATTTTCTGTTCCTTTCCTGTGACAGAATCCCTGAGCAGTTCGTCCAGCGTAGTTTTAAAAATTTCTGCAATAATTACCATATTTTCCACATCCGGCAGACCCTTTCCTGTCTCCCATTTTGTAATCGCCTGTCTGGATACACCGATTTTCTCGGCAAGCTGCTCCTGTGATAATCCTTCATTTTTTCGTATCTCTTTTAACTTTTCAGAAAAATTCATATTAAACCTCCATTTTTACGCTAATCCTTTAAAAGGGAATATGCTGTGATTTTTTTAATCGGTGCTGCCAGAAGTACACTGATAAAAAATGCCACGGCAGCAAAAATAATTGCAATTATAAGCAGTATCCAAATGGATACTTCAAAATGATTTTTGATTGCTCCAATCTGGGCAAAAATTGTACGGTTGATTGCAGGAAGATACCATATTCCAGCTATTGCCGCCAAGACGGAAGAGCAAGCCACAACAGGTATAAACCGTTTTATTGTCATTATGGTAAGCTGTCTGCTTGTATACCCGATTGCTTTATAGATACCAAATTCCTGTCTTTGTCTGCTGATCATGGAATTGATGATGACATACAGCACAAGCAGCACCATTAGAACAGAAATGACAAATAAAGCAACTGCCACTACGGAAACAATGCCTGCATACATTTTCCGTCCGTTTTCGCTTAACTGTTCATAATTTAAGGAAGATGCAATCAGTGCATCCTGATATTCTTCATACTCAGCTATGAATTCTCCGGCAATTTCATCGTGCAGATAAACATTGACTGTGTTTATCTTTTCGCCAATTTTTTCGTACCCCTTACTCGTCAACTGACATACTTTTCCATTATGATTAACGCTTTGAATATATCCTGTTACCACATAGAACGCCGAACTATCAGAGACCATAATCTCTATCTTACTGCCGATGGGATACTTGTCTGCAAGGGTATTTCCCACTGCGATTTCATCTTCTCCTGTGGGACTGTTCCCCTTATAGCATATATCATTTGTTACCTTTCCAAAATCCTCACAAACAAAAGCGGTCAGACTTCCGTCTGCGTAACCCACAGATGTGGAAGCGTATTCCAAAGCCAGCTTTACCCGACTGTCATCTTGAAGAATTCCCTTAAGCCCTGACATTTTATCCTTTTGTGTCGTAAAAATAACAGAAGGAGATTCTTCGGAAAGCGTATCCATAAAATTATCCGGCTTGACACTTACATTGTAAAGGAGTGTCCCCGCAAAGGACAACAACACCATAATACCAATTGACAAAGCTGCCAGCAATATATTTTGCCCTGCATTTCCGTTACCAGTCTTTCCTCTTATGGCATCTATCGGCTCCAGCCTATATATTTTCCTTGCAGAAAGATAAGCAAACAGAAAGATTGCGGATACGGGTAAAAGTATCACAATGAGCAGGGCAGTGCCATCAAAGACAGGCGTATAGATAAACCCCGACTGAATTGCCAGAATGGACGCTACAGAAGGCAGAGCTAAATACGATAAGGCTGCACCGATTATGGTAGAAACGATACCTACCAGCGTGTAAGGCCAGACGGCTGAACGGATAATCAATTTACTGGTATAACCAACGGCTTTTAGAACGCCCATCTGTGCCAGCTCATCCTCAATCGTACTACGTATCCGAAAGCTGCTTAAGAAAATGCTTACCGCCAATATGATTGCTGCAAGTGCCAGAAATATGATAATCAACAGGGTACATACCATCGTTCTGGTCTGCTTACTAGCAGCCCTGTCGCTGATATTTAATGCGGCAATTCCCTTATCGCTCAAAACTTCGGTTATCGCATTTTTGATTTTAGTTAAATCAGCATTGTCAGCAGTCCTTAATGAATATTCTGTAATGATATGTTCACTATGCTTATTCGCAAAGTCCTCATAAGCAGCCGCCGGAAGATATCCGCCAATCAGTCCGGTACCATAATTTCCATATTGCATTTCTGATACAATCCCGCCAATTTCATAAGTATCATCCTTGTCGCCGATGGAATAGGTAATATTTTCGCCTTCGGTAAAGCCCCCAAGTTCCTTCATATAAATTGGTATATACGCGGTATTTTTGTCCTTTTTCTCATATTCTGAAAGATCAAGCCTATTCAGTGTTCTTGCCTCGTCCAGATTATAAAAAACGGTATTCATGTCGAAATCCGAATCTGCAAATTCACGAACGGTTGCCATAACAAATACGCCGCCATGTTTTTCGACAGTTAATACCCCGTCAATTTTTTCAAGCTTGTCAATGATTTCACTATCATCCTGAAGCTGTGGAATCATACAATTGATGTCCGCAGTGTCAAGCTCGGAAAAACGGCTGTCATAGGCACGGAATGTCTGAAAGGCTAGCACAAGGGCAATATTCATAATAAGTGATGTCAGACAGATAATAAAGCCAAAAGATATATACTGCCCTTTTGCTTTGTTCAGATTATGCAGGATAAGCGTTTGAGTCTTATTCATTACTACCACCCCATTTCCGTAATGAATTGTTCAAATTTTTCAGTCCTTTCGGCATGATCCGGCTCAAATTTCCCCAATTTGCATTCGCCAAAAATTTCACCGTCTTTAATATAAAGAATACGGCTGCCCCTTAACGCTGATTTTTTGTCATGTGTAACCATGACAATGCTCTGCCCTTTCTCATGGAGCGAACTAAAGACGTCAAGGACTGCTGTTCCATTAGCTGAATTTAATGCACCCGTTGGCTCATCTGCAAAAAGCACATTCGGATGATTGATGACTGCCCTCACAATGCCCGCCCGCTGTGCTTCACCACCGGAAATCTGGGAGGGTGTTTTCTTCCATGTCATTTCCGGAATATTTACTAAAGAAAAAAGCTCCCTTGCACGGTTTTTGATGTCCTCTTTGTTTCTGCTTGTAAGTACCCCTGCCGTAACCACATTATCCATAAGGCTCATTTTATCAATCAGATAAATCTGCTGGAATACAAACCCGCATTGACTCCGCCTGAAAACTGCGAGTTTATCACTGTTTAACTGTGTGATATCCGTACCGTCAAAGTCGATTTGTCCACCATCCGGCTTATCCATTCCTGATAATGAATACATTAAGGTAGATTTCCCTGCTCCTGATGAACCCATAATCACAGTGAAATCTCCCTTATAAATATCGATGTTCAAATCTGAGTAAATCGTCTGCACATTTTCTTCTTTCCCAAAAGATTTTTTTAAATGCTTTGCTGATATAACTGTCTGCTTGCTCATAACACAACCACCTTTCTGTTTTTCATAAGGCAAGCATAATGTAAATGGTGTGGTTGCACTACCAACAGTTATATACAATGGGATATTTTCATGCTACGTTCCGTTGCATTCCATGTAAAGCATCCTATTTTTTAATCTTCATTGTCTTCTTTACAAATCCGGTCTTTGATGTAAGCATTTTTTTATACGCTTTATATTTACTCTTCGGAACTTTAAAAACAGCCTTTTTGTTGATCCCCTTAAATGCATTCTTTCCGATGGACGTAATAGATGTTGACTTAATCGTTACCTTCTTTATTTTACTTTTTTGTAAAATGCTTTGCTGTTAATTTTAACAACTTTGTAGCTTTGTCCTTTAATTTTAACCGTCTGCGGAATTGTAACGGAAGATTTTTGTTTCACCATTCCTGTTACCATTACAGTTCCCGTTCCGTCAAAGCCTTTTTTCACCAGCTTATACTTTAGATTGTTAGACTTGTAAATAATGCCCTTTTTGGCACCCTCACCAATACCGGTTACATTTATATGTACATAGTATCCTATCTCTCTATTCCATGCTACTGAACTTTTACTTTGTAAAAGTACCGTATACGACCATTCTTGTCAACCGTAAAGGAATTGGCAGAATCCAGTTTTGGCGGGTCATATGGCATACTTGTCAGGTTTCCCTCCTGCCACACTGCTTTTCCAAGCTCCGTTGCAAATTTCTGGGTTACCGTTATTGTCACTTTCTTCCTGTCTGCACTGGCCGTCTGTGTCACTTCAACGGCTTTATCCTCCGGCACTGCCCCTATCATAATTTTGGTAGAATGATTGGACGTACCCTCTATATATAATTTACTGCCACATTGAACATAGTAAGTACCTGCCTTCAGTAAAAAATAATCATCACCTTCACCATAATCAATACCATTATCTGTTAACGGAACTGCCATCGTTTCATTTCCGTATAATCTAACATAATCATTCGCAGCAAAAGCCTTTTCATTTTCTGTTGCCATTTTAATACGGACAATGGAATCTCTTCAAATGTTACCGCCTCTGCTTTTGCCGGCTGTAGCATAATCGCACAGAACAGTACAAACATAATTGTTACAAAATACTTTCTTAATCTTTTTTTCATACTTTTCCTCCATGTCTTGTAAATTTTTTAACACTATCTTACAGAATGATTACAAGATTCAGAGTATCATATTCTGCACACATTTTGCTCTTTTTCCGATAAAAGCCGGTAATTTTACGATGAAAGGACCTCTCTTACTATGGCATTTACTACTGTTCACAGAGGCAATTGCCGTCTGCTTTATCGTCTTATCTACGTTTAACTCCTCTGTTTTCATCTGTATAAGAACTTCATTCAATTCTTGAAACCATACTATCAACAATTCTCCATCATATGGAATTTCGGTATCAACAAATCCTATTTCTTTTTCATTACATTTCAATTGTATTTGTCCCATCACAGTATCCAAATCTGCTTCAAATTCTTTTACATCTTTTATATTAGTATTCCCTATTAGGACAATATCCTAATACTTGATTATTTATACATAACTCGAAATAACCGTATATCCCATTCCATTCTGTATTAAATTCTTTTAAATCTACATTTTCTATATCATCTGTAATTATCCATCTGATTTTTACCATTTCATTTACCTCCTAACAACTCAACCCGGTGCCATGCCAGTCCTCTATTATGACATCTTCTGCTGGAATCGTAACCACCTTTTCACTGTTCACAACATTGATCACCGCCTGCTTTGTCGTCTCATCCATATTCAGTTTATCAATCTCCATATCCAGATTGGCTTTGGATATCTGGCTTTATATTCGGTCAATAACATAAATTAATATTATTTGTATATCTTTTAGAGAAATCTTCAATATTTATTCTGGAAATCTCATCCGACGAACTTGAATACGCAAGTTCTATAATCATTTCTGCAATAATACCAAAAAGCATTGGACTAGAACCAACTTCACAATTCGCTGCATAATCAAAAAAAATCTCACACTGTAAATACTCATTTTTCTCACTAATTGCTTCATAAATACTATTGCTAACCTGCTCTACATACTCTCTGGGCATCCCCTCATAGACAAATTTATCGTTTAAAAGAATGGAGTCTTTATATCTAATAGTATTTTCTTTTGTAAAAGATATAAATACCTTTATACTGTCCTTTTCTTTGTAAGGTCGGAACCTTGCTATCAACATTCCATAACAAATTCTACCTCCTTTATGAATCTTCAATTCTATTCCTATCAAAAATGAATTTAAAATTTGTTTTGTTCTCTGCTGAATCTTTTTACTAATCCAATTTTTTTTATAACTTTTTAGCATAGGAATCTCATTCCATATTACTTTTATTTCTCCATTCTTATATATAAATGATCTATTCATTTAAAAACCTACCTTTCAATGTTCCAAAACTTGAACCAACCATCACTCCACCATTCCGGCTTCATTCTTATAACATCTGGATGATAGACACTATACGGAGATACCTCGTAATATTGCAATGCCATATCGTGTGCTACAGATTGTTCTACTCCAGAAGCGACTAATTGTGCTTCCTTAAGTTCATGTGTATAATATACGGCATCTGCACCAGTTATTTTTTCACCTTTTGTCAAAGCCCTTTCAAGCCTTGCTATCATCTCTTGATTTTCATAATCATCAATAAAACCCTGTTCTGTAAGATATTTTTTTATATCATCTACACTAGTTTGTGTAACAGTATATTCCTTTCCCGATATCTTACCTAGGCCTTCTTTAACCAATCCCCCGGCATTACCACCGCCCCCTGTAGTGCCACTCAAAGCTTTCATATATGTATTCAGGAAATTAACCAGTGATACTTCTTCCAGACTGACTTCACCCAGCCGCCTTGCCATTTCTGATGCCGACAGTGCTGAATCCAGATTACCGGTAAACATATAATCCATGTAATCTTCCAGCATACTTCTGTTCATTTCAATAACCGTTACCATCAAAAGTGCAAGAAGAATCTCTGCTGCTATAAAGAATGCAAGAGATGTTAACGCTGCTCCCACAAATGCAATGACTGCCGCTATCAGCATCGCCGTCGCTATCACCGATGCAAAGCATGCACATAACACTGCGATTGTTAGTACAACCGTTAACGCTCCCCCCGTTCAGACCTCCGCAAATCATGTACTCCCCGGCACCTGTCTCCGGATTTGCCACGATATACCCGGTGCCGTGCCAGTCTCCTATTATGACGTCTTCTGCCGGAATCGTAACCACCTTGCCACTGTTTGCAGCGTTAATCACGGCCTGCTTTGTCGTCTCATCCGTATTCAATTTCTCTATCTCCGTATCCAAATTGCCTTTGGATATCAGCAGGATATCAATATTCTCTTCCTGTGCTTTGGCAAGGATGCTAATGGTGGATACGCTTTCATATCCGGTAAGCTCCTCCCATACCGTACTCTCATACAGGGAACTTATCATTCCGGTGGAAAACATATACTCCCTCGGGGCATCTTTATCTCCATTTAAACTTACCACACTGTGGGCGTCCGTGTCCACATCGATATAAAGACTTCCCTCCGTAATCCCGGTTACCATTCCGTACAGACTGGTGGGCCTTACCTCATAGCCTGTAATGCCCTCACTTAAGGAACGGGTACTGTTTACATCATAGAGTTCCGCTGCTATCCTGTCCGCAATATCCACCTGGACAAAGTAAAGTTTTCCTGCCAGTGAAAGCAGTCTGCCAAGGTATTCCTCACTGTAGACATTTTCTTTGGTCACACTGTCTTTTAATGCCGCTGTTTCATCGTAGATATCCTGTAATTCCCCTCCCGCGATATTCTGGTTATCCAGTGTCACTGCATACATAGAACCGATAGTGACCGTATTCTCTACTTCTGTGTCTCTGCCTCCGGAACGGATCTTCATGGTAAAAGTCTGTGACGTCCCAAGTGTGGTTCCCTCCCCGGCTGCTTCGGCTGCCACCTCACCATTAATCAGTAAGACCGGTTTCATATAAACCGAATATGCCGGTATATCAAAAACGGAATCATAAGCTTCCAGTATTTCCTTATCCTCATCACTGGCAGGACGGAAAGACAGCAAAATATTCTTTCCTGCCAGTTCCGAAGCGGTATAGGTTCCAAGAGATTTTCCTTCAACTTCGAAACAGATACGGTCTTTATCTTTATCATTAGTCTGGGCAAAGGTCTCCTTTTCTTCCTGCACCTCATACTGTAAAGACAACGGTAGATAGGAAAGCTCTTCGTGCTTTATAATCCTTTTGACAGCATACAGGGTTTCCGTGTCCATGGAAGTGATTTGTTCCTCCCATTGATCCAGCATAGTTTCCAGACCGGCAGCATTCCCTGCTTTCACCGTCTCCTCTATTTCCTTTTGGAATCCTTCTTTTTCCAGTGTATCATAAAGATTTTCCACTTCCTCATATGCCTTGATACCAGTATCCAGATCAATCCAGACCTTGCTGCCGCCCGCATTTCCGGCACCACGGTAATCCGTGTAAGGAATATGTGCCCGCACCCAGACATGCTCTATGGAAATCTTTTCTACCCTGCCGTTTTGTATCAGTCTCACAACCGGTGTTCCGGCTGCTGCCAAAATATTGGAGGCATGGATGATATCATCTGCTCCGGTCAGGGCAACTGCCTGTTCTTCTGTCAGATAAATGCTGCCACGGACGTATTCTCTTCTCCTTCTTCCCGCAATACTGCCATTACATTGCATGTAAGATTAGGAAGGCCATGATCCTCCCACTCCTGCCCTGTTTCGGCTGCTTTCTGAAGCCATAAAACGGCTTCTTCTTTTCCCTGCTTCTCTTCTGCTCTTGTATATAATGGAACCTCATTTATTAACATTAAAATAATAAGCAGAAATCCCAATTTCTTTTGAGCCTTTTTCCTCTGTATTTTCCTCATATTCTCCTCCCGAAACTCTACCCTACATCTACAACCATTTAATTGATAATACTATAATATACCAAAACTTTATACCGTCAATTATGACGATTCTCTTTGGCAATAATGACTTCAATATCAGGCATCCCTTGTATACAATCTCGCACTTCTCCCAACTACTGATTTTTCTAACTTTTCCACCTCTTTTTTTGTATTTTTGCCCTCTATTTTGTACTGAAAAAAGTACAAGATTTGAACAAAAATCCGTTGACGTGTATACAATATAAACCTATAATAGAGTCATGAGAATTTCACCGCTTGGCAATGAAGTGAATTTCATAAATTTTTTAATATCAAGGAGGACATTTTGAAATGAGATCAGAATGGAATGGTTTCACAGGTGGTAATTGGGAGAAGTTTGTTGACGTTCGTGACTTTATACAGAAGAACTACACACCATATGAAGGTGATGACAGCTTCTTAGCTGGACCAACCCAGAATACCACAGACTTATGGGCACAGGTTATGGATTTAACAAAGAAGGAAAGAGAAGCAGGCGGCGTACTGGATATGGATACCAAGGTTGTCTCTACCTTAACTTCACACGGACCTGGATATCTTGACAAGGATAAGGAAACAATCGTAGGTTTCCAGACAGATAAGCCTTTCAAGAGAGGTATGAATGTATACGGTGGACTTCGTATGGCTATGAAAGCTTGCGAAGATAATGGTTACAAGGTAGACGATGAAATCGTAGATTTCTTCTCTAAACACAGAAAAACACACAATGAAGGTGTATTCGATGTGTATGATTCAGAGATTAGAAAATGCCGTACAAACCATATCGTTACAGGTCTTCCAGATGCTTATGGACGTGGACGTATCATCGGCGACTACAGAAGAGTTGCTCTTTATGGTACAGACTTCTTAATTCAGGATAAGTTAGCACAGAAGGAATCCTTTGGTACTGTTTACACAGATGATGTAATCCGTGGCAAGGAAGAGATTTCTGAGCAGATTAAAGCTCTCAAGGAATTAACTGCTATGGCTAAGTCTTATGGATTTGATATTTCACAGCCGGCTAAGAACGTACAGGAAGCTATCCAGTGGACATACTTCGGATATTTAGGTGCTGTAAAAGAGCAGAATGGTGCTGCAATGTCACTTGGACGTACTGCTACTTTCTTAGATGTATATGCAGAAAGAGATTTAGCTGCTGGTACATTTACAGAAGAGCAGATTCAGGAATTCATTGATCACTTTGTTATGAAGTTAAGATGTGTTAAATTTGCACGTACACCGGAATACAACCAGATTTTTGCTGGTGACCCGGTTTGGGTAACAGAGTCATTAGGTGGTATGGGTGTTGACGGACGTACATTAGTTTCTAAGATGAGCTTCCGTTACCTTAACACACTGAACAACTTAGGTACATCACCAGAACCAAACTTAACCGTACTTTGGTCAACAAGACTTCCATTAGGTTGGAAACAGTTCTGTGCTAAGATGTCAATTAAATCTTCTTCTATCCAGTATGAGAACGATGATATGATGAGACCGCTTCACGGTGATGACTATGGTATCGCCTGCTGCGTATCTTCAATGGTTATCGGTAAGGAAATGCAGTTCTTCGGAGCACGTGCAAACCTTGCTAAATGCTTACTTTATGCAATCAACGGTGGTGTAGATGAATGTACAGGTGTACAGGTAGGTCCTAAGTATCGTCCGGTTGAAGGTGACGGTCCTCTTGATTATGATGATGTAATGGCTAAATTCGATGACATGATGGAATGGTTAGCCGGTGTATATGTAAGTGCACTGAACATCATTCACTACATGCATGACAAATACGCTTACGAGAGAATTCAGATGGCATTACATGACAGAGACGTTAAGAGATACTTTGCAACAGGTGTTGCTGGTCTTTCTATCGTAGCGGACTCTTTATCAGCAATCAAGTATGCCAAAGTAAAACCGGTTCGTAATGAGCAGGGTATTGTAGTAAGCTATGAGACAGAGGGTGACTTCCCTAAATATGGTAACAATGACGACCGTGTAGATGAGATTGCTACTTACGTGGTAACTACTTTCATGGATAAGCTTAGAAAACGTCATGTATACCGTAACGGTATTCCTACCCAGTCAATTCTTACAATTACTTCTAATGTAACCTATGGTAAGAACACGGGTGATACACCTTGCGGACGTAAGCACGGTGCACCATTTGCTCCGGGTGCTAATCCACTTCATAAGAGAGATACACATGGTGCTGTCGCTTCTCTGGCTTCTGTAGCTAAGATTCCATTTAAGGATGCTCAGGACGGTATTTCAAATACCTTCTCCGTCATCCCGGGTGCTCTTGGTAAAGAAGATCAGGTATTCGCAGGAGATATCGAACTTGATTTAAGCAAATAGTAAGAATAATAAAACAGTTGGTCGGATGCCTGTTCGAAACAGGCATTTGATGGACTTATATTCGGAGGTTTATGATGGCTGACGAGAAAAATCAGGTAGATGACATTGTTAAAATGTTAGACAACATGATGGATAATGGACACGGACATGTAAATGTATCCGTGGATGATAATGTAGCTGCAGGTGAAAAAACTGCTGTTACAATGGGCTGTACCGACTGTGCAAAAGGCGATTTAGCCTGCAGTGTTCCTACTTTAATGGAAGGTATGGACGAAGAGCTACACAAATATTAATTGAATAGATAGAGGAGGAATATACAATGGCAACAAATTCACAACAGGTTGATAATTTAGTAAACATGTTAGATGGTTATGTAGAAGAAGGTGGATATCATCTTAATGTTAATGTATTGAATCGTGACACATTATTAGATGCACAGAAGCATCCTGAAAATTATCCACAGTTGACAATCCGTGTTTCTGGTTACGCAGTTAACTTTATTAAGTTAACACCAGAGCAGCAGAATGATGTAATTTCAAGAACATTCCATGAGAGCATGTAAGATTATTTGATTTTCTAATCTTAATCAGCTTATTTAGAGGCAGGGCTTCCATGCTCCTGTCTCTTTTTAAAATTCCCTTAAGGAGTACAATTTATGATAGGACATATTCATTCAATTGAAACATGCGGTACTGTTGACGGTCCCGGAATGCGTTTTGTCGTATTTTTTAAAGGCTGTCCTATGCGCTGTGCCTATTGCCACAATCCTGATACCTGGGACCCAAAAGGCGGCGAAGACCATACAGTAGAAGATTTACTGGCACAGTATGATTCATTAAAAGACTTCTACAAAAACGGAGGAATCACTGCAACCGGCGGAGAACCTTTGATGCAGATAGATTTTTTGATTGAATTATTTGAAAAAGCCAAAGCTAAAGGCATCCATACCTGTTTAGATACTTCCGGTGTTATATTCCACAGGGATAATCTGGAATTACTTGCTAAATTTGAACGCCTTGCAAAGGTTACAGATCTGGTTATGCTGGATATTAAACATATTGATCCGGAAGAACATAAGAAACTCTGTAAACAGCCAAATGAAAACATTTTAGACTTTGCCAAATTTCTTGATGAACAGGGGATTGATATCTGGATCCGCCATGTAATTGTCAAGGATATTACTCTAATTGATCAATATTTAGACGAATTAGGTTATTTTATTGGTGGTCTTATGCACCTAAAGGCATTGGATGTACTACCATACCATAATATGGGCGAAGTAAAATACAAAAACCTGGGTATGGAATATCCATTACAGGGGATGGAACCTCTTACAAAGGAGGATGCCATTCATGCCAGAGAAATCATACTGAATGGAGCAAGACGACGCCGTCAGGAAATCAAAAACACTTAAATTCAAAAGAAAAAAACTTGCTATCTAGATAGACATGTTTTAAAATATAATTAAATCGGTATAGTTGCTGATTTAATAGTGTACTATTCATAAAGGAGGATTAAATATTATGGCATTTGTTATTGGTGATAACTGTGTATCTTGCGGTGCTTGTGCTGGTTCTTGTCCAGTTGGGGCAATCAGCGAAGGCGATGGCAAATTTGAGATTGATGCAACGGCTTGCATTTCCTGCGGCTCATGTGCTGGAACCTGCCCTGCCGGAGCAATTTCTGAAGAGTAAATATTACTTGTTTAAAAAGGAGCTGTGATGACAGCTCCTTTTGCTAATTCCTGCCAGGTTTGTTTACGTTAAACTTACCTTAACTCTCATCTGCCGGTTATAATCAGAAAAAAGCCAAGTTATCTAACGCACATAACTGATAAATACATTTCCGCTATCCTTAACCTTTTTTTCAAATTCTGTCCGGGATTCTACCACATCTTCATCCTTTAAAGGATTAATATAGCGAATACGCTCTCCATTATAGCTGGTTACCAGTACATAAGTACCGTCTGCAAACCGGGTTATAACCGGAGCATCCTTACATAGATAATAAAGACCGTTTTCAAAATCACATCCGGTAATGTCCGTACCCTGCCTTCCCGTATATTTTAATATCACATCCTCGATTGCCGTTTCGCTTGCAATATCCTCCTGCATCGCAGAAAATTCAGAATTCTTTTCTTCATAAATACCCATCATGTAAATACAGGCTGCAAGGGTATCCTCAATATCGGAAACCGTATAAATCTTTATCTTATCCGCAACCGTATGGTAATCCTTTACTGCAATCTTTCTCCAAACGATCACTCCATGCTCATCAAGAACAACACCTGCGTTTTCAAAAGCAACCCGAACGGCTGCGTTTAAGCTTAAATAATCTGTCATATATTTTCCCTGACCATAGGCATAAAATTTTCTGTTTGTATGCTCAAATGCAATCTTTATCGTTGTATCTTCTTCATTTACGGACTCTCTTGTAATCATCATCTTAGGCTTTTCCGTTACATACATATAGTTCGGAAATGTCATATAAAGCTGGTTATATGCATTATCCGTATATTTATAATTGGTTATGATCGCATCTTTGCTTTCCTCATCCTTATAGGTAATAAAATCCTGTGTTGTGGCTTCAAATCCACCGTTAATCTTGCGAACCCTTTCCAGATAAACAACACCATCCTTTGCAGCTGCCTCTATAATGTAAACACCTGTGGAACCATATGTCTTTACTACATTACTGTTCTCATCAATAATATCAATTGTAGAAATCGGACAGATTACTGTCTTGTCCAAATTCGTCTCAATATCACCTTCCCGAATTCTTCCCAATATCAAATCTGTCTCTACAAACCCAATTGCCTCCACTTTTTCTCCGCTATTTGCCACTATTTCCCTGCTGCTTTTGGTATCCAGATTAAGAACCGTGACCTTGTCTGTATTTTCCGGCAGCATCTGGTTCGGATACCCAATTAAATGGTTATCCTCTGATACGGCAAGATGTTCATTTAATACATCCTCGATAAATATTTCTGAAGTCATCGTCTTTGTATTTACCTTGACAATGCAGTCATTATCAAAGTAATAAAATTCTCCATCCTCATTTAAATACAAAAGGGTTTCCATATCTTCTTTTAAAATATCATAAGGTTTATCATTTTCAATGAATAAAATCTCCTGCATTTTATCTCGTTCGGCAGTAAATTGATAAACAGATATTCCGACTTTTCCTTCATGTTCCCCACGGTTCATATATCCATAAACAGCGAACGTAATATCCCCATCATTATTCATATTCAGTATTTTAATATTATTTGCATCATAGGTTACACGGCTGTCTGTATAATTATCATCCTTACAAAAACCATATACATTTGTTATGGTTCCCCCATTATAATCATAGTACCAAAGCTGTCTTGCCTGAACAAAAGCCAGCTTCTTCTCCTTATCACTTGTAACATACTGAAATGTTTCTTCATCGGTAACACCTATTTTAAAGGTATTGGAAGTCGCGTCTACATTATCTGTCGTAAACAAAGCCTCCTGCGTACGGTTATAATCTAACAGATAAATATTACCACCCTCTGCATTCCTTACACGGTAATCCTCTGTCACATAATAATTCTCTAAAACTTTATTTTCCACTGCAGAAATCATATATTTTAATTGAATAATTGCATAGCTGTCGTCAATCTCCTTTATACTGGCAATGGGTTTTGTCAGCCTTGTGGGAGATAAATCTGCAAAGGTTATCGTATCAAAACTGGAATGAATATTAACCTCTGACAAATATTCATTATTTCCATCCTCATTAGGTTCTATGCTTTTGGCAATTACACTTTCTGCCTCTTCTTTGTTGAATATGGCATCATTAAACTTTTCAACAAATTTAACCAATTCTTCTGCATGAAAATCATTTTCTACTACCACTCTTGTATAATACCGTGCTGCAACCTCTTCTCCAGACATCGCCTTTACTACCAATACATATTCCTGAAGTTCTTCTAATTTGGTACGGAAAGTAATTTTAATTTTATCGTAACCATCTGCATGATTCAGCTCCATTACGGAACCATTTTCAATCAAATCTCCCTGATAAAGACTTCGCAATTCATACTCGTAACTCCCATAGTCATCACTGCCCTGGTCCGCCCACAACTCAATGGTCTGCCCATAATCCATCGGTGTAATCGTATCACGAAAATACGTTGTATCCACCTTACCTGTATATCCATGAAGGGTATTAATAAATTTATCACTATACCTTACATATACAATAGGAAGGGTCGCCTGTCTCATCTCCACCGAAACCTCTTCCACACCTCTGTTATCTATCCAATTTACAATAAAAATGGTTCCTGTAAAAATCAATAATAGCACCAGTATCTTTGCAACTACTCTTCCGTCCATATCAATCTCCTACAAATCTATCTTTCACATGTTTGTACGTGTTATATTCTTCCTTAATTCTTTATATTTTATTTCTCGTTTGCTTATATGTTTTCTTTAATCATTAAATTCAGAGTAAATCATATCAAAATCTATTACCTTACCTCATTGACTGAAAGGTATTGCATCCCGTATTAAACTTCCTGCAAAACCGGTCATGACGTCTTCTTCTAACATACATTTCCTGACACACCATAATCTGTATCATGTTTTTCAACTGCATTAATTCTTTTTCACTTCCCTCTAAAGAAAGCTTGCGGTATATCTCACTGGCAATCCGGTAAATTGTTACTGCATCCGGATATTGTGCATACATCGGACTGCCTTCATATTCAAAACGGTCCAGATACTCTTCCAATACAGATGCAATTAATCTTACTTCCTTGGGATACATTCTCTTCATGTATTCATAATCCTTTAAACAGAGTTCCTCTTCCTCGTAAAAATCCGGTTCGCTTGGAAATAATGAATCCAAATCATAATGTAATCCTTGCATATTCATAAACAATCTCCTTACAGACACATCATATTATTATATTATGCTGCAAAGAAAATTTTGTGATGAAACTCTGATTTGTAAAGGTGTATTGCGTTTTAGTTTCTCCGGTTCTGATTTAGGATTTGAAACTTGAGTTTGGGGTGTCTATGTGATTTTTAATGAAAACGTAAATGGTTGTGGTCCGGCGGGCTGTCATTATGTTTATTCGCTTTTGTTTAAGATAAAAGTGTAGACACCCTGAATCCAGCCCACCGGATCACAATCCAAAAAATCTAGAACACATAGTCTCTACAAGTCAGAATTGACCTCATTCATCCCCAAAAGAAATTCCCAGCATTCTCGCATTTTGCACGATGCTGTCATCTGGAGAAACATATTTTAACTTTCCTGCCGAATCGGATAACGCAATGTCTGTTACATCATTATCCTTTAATACAACAAGGCGTCCATACTTTTCATCCTTAATAAGCTGTGCTGCATAAGCTCCAAATCTCGAAGATAATACCCGGTCAAAGGCATCCGGACCGCCGCCTCTTTGCGTATGCCCCGGAACAGCAATTCTTACTTCACACCCACAGGAATCTTTAATCTGATCTGCAATTTCATAAGCTACGGAAGGATATTTCCGGTTTGCGATCTTTTCTTTTCTTTTCTTCTTCGGAAGTGCTGCGTCTTCCTTCGAAATAGCACCCTCCGCTACAGCAATAATGGAAAATCCTTTTCCCTGCTTACTTCTCTTTTCAAGTGCTTTGCAGACACTTTTAATATCATACGGAATCTCTGGCAACAGAATAATATCTGCACCGCCTGCAATGCCGGCATGTAATGTAATATGACCTACCTTATGCCCCATAATCTCAACTACAAATACACGGTTATGGGAAGCTGCGGTCGTATGAATACAATCAATTGCAGCTGTGGCAATATCGACTGCAGACTGGAAACCAAATGTCATATCGGTTCCCCATAGATCATTATCGATTGTCTTTGGCAGACCGATTACATTCAGCCCCTCTCCACTTAACAGATTTGCCGTCTTTTGGGAACCATTTCCACCTAAGACTACAAGACAATCAAGTTTTAACTTTTTATAGGTTTCCTTCATAGCCTTTACTTTATCAATTCCATCCTCTGTCGGTTGATCCATTAATTTAAATGGCTGGCGGGAGCTTCCTAAAATCGTACCCCCCTTTGTTAAAATTCCAGAAAAATCCTCAGCTTTTAAAAGCTTGTAGTTATTACGGATTAAGCCCTTATAACCTTCGAGAAATCCATATATCTCAACATCGTTATACATATTGCAGAGCCCTTTTACAACCCCTCTCATTGTAGCATTTAATGCCTGACAATCGCCACCGCTTGTTAACATACCTATCCTTTTCATGTATGTCATCCCTTCCTTTCTTCATTTATGTAACTTTCTATAAGCATACCCTTCCCTCTAAAGCCCGAAGAAGAGTAACCTCATCGATACATTCCAAATCTCCGCCTACCGGTATTCCCGAAGCGATTCTTGATACCTTGATTCCTGTAGGCTTTACAAGTTTGCTGATATACATTGCCGTAATCTCACCTTCTACCCCGGAATTTGTAGCAATAATCAATTCCTCCACATCTTCACGGAGCCGGACAATCAATTCCTTTAACTTAATGTCATCCTGACCAATCCCGAGCTTGGGGGAAATAGCACCATGTAAAACATGATACACACCGTTATATTTTCCGGTACGCTCATATGCTGCCAAATCTCTTGGAGACTCAACTACCATAATCGTCTTTTTATCCCTGTTGTGAGAAGCACAGATCGGACAAATCTCTTTATCCGTTAACGTGTAACATTCCTTACAATATCGTACATTCTGTCTGGCTGTAATAATAGAATCCGACAATGACTTCACCTGGTCAAGCGGCATATTAATAATATGATATGCCAGTCTCTGGGCTGATTTATGACCTATTCCCGGCAGCCTGCCTAATTCCTCCACCAAGAGATTTACCTGCTCACTATAAAGATCCATTAAAACGGAAAGCCTCCGAGTCCGCCCATATTCCCGGTAATCTTTGACATTTTGGCATTCTGATCCTCTTCCTGCATGCGGAGTGCCTCATTAGTTGCTGCTATAATTAAATCTTCTAACATTTCAATGTCCTCCGGATCCACTACTTCAGGTTCAATGTGAACCTCCGTAACTTCCTTTTTACCGGAAATCGTTACTTTTACAACACCACCACCTGCTGATGCCTCATAGCTTTGCTCTTCCAATTCCTTTGCCTGTTCTTCCATCTGCTTTTGCATTTTCTGAGCCTGTTTCATTAAATTGTTCATATTACCAGGCATTCCTCCTGGAAATCCACCTCTTTTTGCCATATTTATATCCTCCTAAATTTTGTATGCATTGTTATGCTGTCTGATAATCAATGTATCCTTCCATTTATATATTATTCATTGTACTATTGTGTAATTACGATATCAAAATTGACCTTAGACAGATTAATATTTGATATGTCAGTCTCCACTAATGATTCTTTCATTTGACAGGTAATATCTACTCTTTTACCGGTTAGCTCTCCTATCATATCCTGCAAAACCTGTCGGTGCTCTATCTTGGAAAACTGGGTGTATGCCATTTTTCCCTTTTCCGTTCCCTCAAAGGAAAGAACAATGGATTTGTGGTCATGACCAACATTGATACTTGCTTCCCCTAACAGACTCATTGTTCCAGCACCAATTTTATTTCGGAGCTCCGTTTTCTGCCTCATCCGGTCAATGCTTTCCATAATCATTTTCATGTCTTCACATTCAGCGGGTTCTAATTCCCTTTGCAAAACCTCTTCTCTATCAATTTCCGATTCTTCCTTATCCGGAACACCTTGATCTTTCTGCCCGCCACTGATAACTGCTAACTGTTCTTCGGTAATATTAACGAATCCTTCCTCTACTTTCTTTTCCAGCATACGGATTCGTTCTAAAACGGAATCCATATTGCTTTCCATCTGTGGAGTAGTAAGCTTAATAATTGCCAGCTCCAACGTAACACGCTTCTGGGTTGCATAACGGATTTGATTCGACATCTCCGAAAAAATCCGGACATACCTCATCAGCGAATTCATCCCAACAATCCCAGCTACCTGTCTCATACTTTCCAGATTTTCCGCCGAAATATCGAGCTGGTCATTTACACTGTCAGACGATTTAAGCAATAGCAAATTCCGCATATACCATGTGAAATCCGTTACAAACTGAGCCAGTTCCCTCCCCTGCCACACAATTTCATCTACTACCTTAAGTGCTTCCATTGTTTCATTTGCTGCTACATGCCGCATCAACTCGTTAAAAACCTCTACATCAACAGCTCCTAATACCTCTAATACTTTTTCATAGGTAAGCTTCTGCCCCAGATAAAATGCAATACACTGATCCAAAAGGCTTAGTGCATCACGCATAGAGCCATCTGCCGCCTTTGCAACATATCGGACCGCTTTTTCCTCAGCCTCCACGCCCTCTCTCTCCAACAGTTCAGATAAACGTTCATAAATTATCTCGACACTAATCCTTCTAAAATCATACCGCTGACATCTTGATAAAATAGTAATTGGAATCTTGTGAGCTTCTGTCGTCGCTAAAATAAATATAACATAAGACGGAGGCTCCTCCAATGTCTTAAGCAGTGCATTAAACGCTCCTATGGAAAGCATGTGCACCTCATCAATAATATATACTTTATACTTTCCTTCTGTTGGCGAATACTGTACTTCTTCACGAATATCACGGATATTATCTACACCATTATTGGATGCCGCATCTATCTCTATTACATTTAATGAGCTTCCTGCACTAATTGCCTTACAGACCGCACATTCGTTACATGGACTTCCGTCTTCTAAAGGATGTTCACAATTTACGGCTTTCGCAAACAGCTTTGCCACTGTCGTTTTGCCGGTTCCCCTTGTTCCGCAAAACAGATAAGCATGCCCCACTCTATCATGGATAATCTGGTTTTTCAAAGTTGTAACAACGTGCTCCTGTCCCTTTACTTCTTCAAATTCGTCTGGTCTCCATTTACGGTACAGAGCCATATATGACATAATATTCACATCCTAACTGCTTCAAACTTTGCTAAAACGAAAAATAGTATCTAACATTCTTAATGTCTTAAAATTACCCTTTGCTGATATCTCCCCTGCCATAAATCCCTTTTGAAAAGTAGTTTTCCCTTCCAGAATGGCACTAAGAATTTTGTATGTTGTCCGGAGTATTACATCCGCCTCGTTAGTTGCTGCATAGAAACAATTGATATGATCCGGTGTCGCCTCTATATGCAGTATCTGATCCCGATCGGAAATAATAATGGCATAGGATGCTATAAATTCTGCTTCCGGTTTGTAATTCTTAATCAATGCAGATATTATTTCATCCGTATCCTCATTTACCGGAGTTTCCTGTCTGACAGTCCTCTCTCTTACCGGATCCACATATTCTGCCGTCTGGGAGTCTGCCGTTACCGCTGCATTGCCACCCTGGCTCTCCTGAACCGTCCCGCTTTCTTCTGATCCTTCCTGATTCAACATCTTTTTAAATATTGCCGATAATTCTTCAATATCTTCTTTTTGTTGTTTCATATAAGTCTCATCACTCACAAATTTGGAAAGCTGTTCACTTTCCTGTGGTGTCAACTCAATAGTTTTTGTCTTTAACAAACTGGCTTTGACTGCCAGATTACTCGTTGGAAGGCTCTGGGTCTTTTGATGAATAGAACGATACAACGTCTCGGTTTTCTTCTCGATCATACTTCTGTATATTTCATTCTGTTCGAATTCTTCCGGATTCTCCACATAGGCAACCAAACCGGGAATAGGAATTCCTCCCAATGTTTCCCATGCTTTTACCAGGCTGACTTCTGCATCTCTTTCTCCATAAGTTGTTGCCATTACAACCGGCAGCATATACATCTGACTCAGTTCCTGTTTGTCTGCATATAACCAGCACATATCCAGAAACTGCTGCATATATCCTCCAATACCAAACCATTCCACCGTTGAAGCAAGAATCACCCCATCTGCTCCTTTTAAAGTAGACGGTAAGGTTGCGATTGCATTTTTATCTTCAAATATGTTATAGCGGTTAACTTCTACCCGAAGTTCCTTCAAAACATCCGTCATCTTGTTCAGTACATAAATTGTTGGGTCCTCTATCAAACCCCTTCCTCCATAATAAATGTTAATCTTCGTAAGATTCACCTCCTAACCCCACGGCTAGTTAATTAATATTCGCAGCCTCATTACAAATAAGACTGTATCCCTGTATAAGTATAGCTGAAACGGTATGATTTTACAACTTAAAATACGAAAAAACAGCACATAAAGCAATAATTTAACCTTATGCGGGTAAACAATCCTCTTCGTGCCATTTTCCAAAATAGGACATATTCTCATGATTCCTGCTAATCTAATTTTTCTTTCCCGCAACATAAAATTCACTTAATGCAAAGGCAACCAAATCTCCTTCTTCCAATTTATATTCCTGTCCGCTTTCTATCATTTCTCCGTTAAGATAAGTCCCGTTTGTGGAATTTAGGTCCAGCAAATAAAGACCATCTTCCCTTTCCATCAGCTTTGCATGCATACGGCTGATTCCTCTTTCCATTAATATATAATTACAGCCCTCTGCCATAGTCCCTAATATTATACTTTGCTTCTTTATGCAAATCGGATCATACTTTCCTTTTTCAATGGATTCCAAATATAAGCATTGATTATCCTCCTCCTTAACAATTGCTGTCTTGTTTTCTTTAGGAAACATATCTGCATTTATTAACACACTGGTTTCCCCGCATATCAGGGTATCTTCACTGTTTCTCCACTGGGTTTGATCTAATCCCCTGTATTCCTGTCTGTCTTCTGGTTTTTCCGCATTTGTATCTTCTATTCTGTTATTTATGCCGTTCTTTTCATCCGTAAAGTCTTCTTTATTTCCTTCAAAAAATGCCTGCATCATTTCGTCCGGAGTCTCCTCTTTTGACACATTCATATAAATAATTGTAAAAACAATTAACGCCCCCATGCTGATAAACAAATACCGTATATAATCATAAGTAAGAATATTAAACAGCAAACATCCTATTAACAAAATATTGATACTCCCTGTCACGATCAATAATACCTGCACTATACGTTCAGCCAGAGTCTTTTGCTCTTTCTCTCCTTCGCTCTCCTCATTCCGCCCTTCTTTCATCAGACTGTTTTGCCATAACGGAGTGCTGTCTTTTGACCTGCATTGTTTTTCATCCCGCTGCTCCAAAAAATCATTACTCTTTTCCCAATATGGAAAATCCCCGTTTTTCGGAAAAAAAGGATCCTGCATTGCATCCTTAACATAAGCTTTTAGGTCTTCCAAATTACATTCCGGTTCCGTTAAGATATTATAAAATTTTAAAATAAATAGAATACTTTTTTCATCCTGCCTATTTACGAACTGTATGATTTCCGTAAGCAGCTTCTTTAGACCACTCTCTTCCCCATTTACCGGATCATAGCAAAACTGAAGATTTCCTGTATCTGCCTCTATAAAGATTCTATCTGCTTTCCACACGATTCCGTCCTGTTCTAATAAATATTCTTCCGTTATTTCCATTGCACTAGTCATACATGCAATCATATTTTTAAGACGGGAATAGGTAAGCTGCAAATGCCCCAAAACGGATCTTAATGTTGTGCGATACTCTAATTTATAATATAAAGATTGCTTTCCGTTGATCTGCCTTACTTCATACTGTAAAAAATAGGGAACCCGGTGATATTGAAACAGACAATTTTGATAGTCCTCCGTCAATTCACCTTCAAAGGGAACTACCATATAATTGGTCATACCCTCTTTTTTAAAATAGACTTGTGACAAGCTGCCACCTCCTTATATTCTCTACCGCATTATCCTTTCCTTTCCGCATCTCCATTTGGATATCAAATAATTTCCCTTTTTCTTCTATCCAAAAAATTTTCACTTTCCCTTCCGTCCGGACATGAATATCCTCATTTAAGGTTTTCAGACCTTTATTCTCCATATCCTGTGTTACGTACATAAACTCTGCAATTTTTTCCATCCTGTTTCCGGAATCTATCAAAAATAAGAACAGCATAATATAAAAGTAAATGCAGCCCAAAAGAATCGGCATCAGTAAAGTAATTTCTATCACGGCACTACCTTTATTGCTCTTTTTCATTTTACCCCTTCTTTCCTTCATGCAAATTTTCCTTTTTCCGTCAAAAACTTTTTACTTTCCACATCTGGAGCACGAACCAAGACCAACAGCTTCTTTTATCTTTACCCGCCTGACAGTCCGTTTCAATCCGCTGCACCCTGCCCGGTAATGATATACATTTCCTGTTTGAGAAATGTATATATTTCCCTTATCATTCTGAGATTTTCCACAAAACCCACAGGGTGCATATTTTCCCTTCTGCCTGCTATCCCTTTTTTGTATCCTAAGAGATAAATGGGTACAGCTTCTTTTCGTGTGATAAACCGATTGGTTTGGTGTTACATAAACATAGTACTCGCTCTTTTCCTCCCTGCTGTAACCTACAAATGCCTTCTGCTTAATCTCATTGGAAAGAAAAATTCTAAATTCCCCTAAAACCGGAAGTTTTATTCTTACCGGATACCTTGCTTTGGCAATCAATACTTTCTTATTTTCTTTATCCTGTGATATCGTCAATACAATCCCGTTCACACCGTTTGCAACTGCCTTTTCCACATAAAAGTCATCTCCCAGACAGACCTTGAACCGCTCTGCCAACATCAGACAGTTTCCAGTATTTTCTATTATTTTATTTTCATTATTTAAAAGCTTTTTTTCCAGATACGTATACTGTGCCGTATAATCTGCCGCCTCTGCCAGGCTCTGGTGAATATGTGCTTCCGCCATCAGCAGCATAAAAATTCCGGAAACAAAAAGCATGAAGAATAAAAAAAGCGGCACCACAAGGCAAGCCTCCACGGTAATATATCCTTTATTTCTTTTTTCCATCTGCCTGCTCCCTTCTAGTCGATACACTCCTATTACATCCTTTTAAAAACCCTTACACGAAACATCTTGTTCATACTTGGAGATTGTTTTATTCTTTGGTTTTATCATGGCTTGTTCCGCATAAGAGCTTATAAAAAAATGCAACAGCCAAAATCAGTAAGTTATTTCTTCCTCAAAGCAGACTCCATAAAAAGTCCGCTCTTTTCCTTTTATAAACAACGGATTTATATTGATTTTTCCTTGCATGGTCAATGCCCCTGCACAATTTGCAAAGCAAAAATCCGGATCATTTTGTCTTAAATTCAATTCCATTACATCAAGCATTCTCGCATAACAGATATCCAATTTTTTTCCTCTTTTCTCGGCAAGCAGTATCATTAGATAATCCGAATAACTTAATCCGCCCTCTACCTTTTGTGCTGTTTTTCCCATACCAAGATTTTTTAAATCCGTATTCCAGTTTTCCTTATTTTTTATAAGAGCAATCTTGCCTCCTTCCAGTAGTGTATTCATTTCACAAAGAGTTTCCCCATACGCCCAACAGCCTAACAGCAGATATTTTACAACTTCAATCAATGCTTCCGTTCCTGTAGCTGCACAGATTGCTGCTGCCAGTGTCAATGCCTCACTTTTCTTTTCCGTATCCGACAGCAGATACACATAATTTACCGGCATACGCAGCCATATCATCTCATTGATCACACCCTGAAGATTATCATAATCACTGCTTTTTCCTTGCAATATGTATTCCAATTCACACTTTAAAACAGATGTATCTTTTTGATTCACGCCGTTTGAAAAATGACTGTCTGCATAATCCAGAACCGCAGCCTGCTTTTTTAAACCTCCAAAGGATTCCTCTTTTGCATATTCCTTTAAAAAACTTTTTAAAAACCCAATATCCTGAAAGCTGTTATCTCTTTTCTTCTCCTGCTCTTTATCATATTGCCCGGAAGGTGCCTCTTTAAAATCATACTCTTTCTTGGAAATATTACATTCCTTTGGCAATACAAAAGCAAGCGTCCCAAACTTTAGTGCTTCCTTTATGGTATCTCTTGGATCTGTCACCTCCATATTTGATTGATCTTCCGAAGGGCTTTTTGTACTTTCTTCATTACTTTCCGTGATGAGTTCTACCCCATTCATCTCTGTTTCTCTTATAGCACCTTCTACAGCATTTTCTTTTTGATCCAGTTTCTTTGCCAGATTTGCTGCCTTATGAACTACACCGGCCGTCTTTTCATATTCAGTTATCTGTTCCTTTAGCTGTTTCATATTTTCATCCAAAATTCCCCTTTTTTCCGCTAACGAAACTTCTTCTAAGAAAAATTGGTACATCCCACTGCCCGTTCCCTTCTCTCCATTTAATGAACATTCTAAATAATCTGTTACCTTTTCCTCAAATGCCGCCTCACTTCCTGTCCCATAGGTAGGGTCCATAAACAACAAGTGATACCGTTCAAAAAGCTCACTGTTATAATCTGCCATAATACTGGAACGTGTACTATGAACAACAGCCCTTATTTTTACTCTGCCCATATAAACTCTTCCCACCTCAAGTGCAGTGAGCGTGAAAAGAAATAATACACTTATGATAAGAGAAAATAATACAGTGGTCTGGCCTTTGTTATTCATAATACACCTCCATGCTTTTGCTGATATTTGCCGGTCATCCGACTTGCAATAAATTTTTCTGTAACAATTCTTATTCACAAAAACCTGCAATTACTTTGCTGATTATTTGCGATAACAAATTTTCTTTGTAACATTTTTAATAGGGAGCTTTAATAGATTTTCTTAGCATTTTGATTAATAGATTTCCAGATATTATTTACCAATGTTGTAATCTGATTCTTAAAGATTAAAACAATTGCAATCAATACCACAATAATAAGGATGATCTCCACTACTCCCATTCCGGATTCATCTTTACAAAAATCCATCCATGCCCTTTTTAACCAGCTCATACGCCTCACCTCCTTTCCGGTACATGCCGGGATTTCTATTGAAAAGTTAAAAATGCCGGAATCATGATCATAAACATAATAATTAATAATAATAAAACCATTGGTCCAAGCAATTTTGTTCCTGCCTCTTCTCCATATCTCTTTGCCAGATTCTTTCTCTCTTCCAATGCCATAAGTTCCTCCTGCTCAAAAGCAGCGGTAAGTCCCTTTGCACCTCTTTTCACATTTTGCTCTAACAGTGTCATCAATTTTATGTAACAGGGAAGCTTTAACCGTCTTCCTAACTGATAATATGCCTGCTCCTCTGACATTCCAATTTCCATACTGTGTTTTGCCACTCTTAATTCCATCATTAACGGTGTTAAATCTTCCTCTTTTTCGTATTCCTTCAGTAGAATGTTAAAAATATTTTTTACCTGCATACCCGCTCCTAACAGCAAAACCAGTTCATTTACAAACCACGGATAACATCTTTGCAGCACTTCCTTTCGTTTCTGCTCTGCCTGTCTGCTATCTTCTTTTTCCTTAAGCAGTAAAAGTCCGGCAAAAATGATACCTATTACTAAGATACGAAACGGTGTCACCCTGCTTTCATCTATTCTTGTAATCTTCACCCCATCTACCTTTGCAGGCAGTATCAGATCTTCCTGATCAAAAGTCTCTGTCTCCTTTTTTTTCATCTTTTCCAGAATACCGGCAAAAAGCTTCTGTACTTCGCTTTCCTCTTTCGGAAATATTGTTATCTTATATGTTCTCTTTTCACTCTCCTCTCCATACCAAAGCGTAACCACCACATTAGTGGAAATTCCTTCTGTAAGATCTTCTACACCATACCCTTCTGCGAGCAGCTCTTTTCTTTCATTTTTCAGATTGCCGCTTTCATCCATCAATGTATAGTCCTCCGGCAAAAACTCTGCATCAAAGGGATACCTTTCATAATCAATCGTAAAATCCAGCTTTTCTGTTACCTTAGACAGGGAAGCATTCTGACCTTTTATATGATTCTTTAAATATACAAATGCCTCCTGCATTTTTTCTTCCCTTTCTTTTTTTGTAAATTTTCTCTGGGATACATTTAATATAACCTGTTCCGTCGTTTCCTCCTTTTCCAATAACAGCGGGATCTCTTGCTCTGTTCCGTCATAGCCTTGCCGCTTCACATAAATATCTCCGCTTTCCTTCCAAAAAGTCATACCAAAGCTTAAGCAGTTTACAACTAGCAACAGTCCCCATATCTGCATATGATTTCTAATGAACAAGATGAATGCCAAACACTCTTTTTCCTGCTTTTTCCTATTTTGCATCCATAGAAAAAAAGTCATAAAAAGAAAAATATATAAGATACCATTTATCACTCTCATACTCTTATCTCCATAATTTTCCCCGCCCACATATCAGCAATATAGATAAGAATTAAAAATACAGTCATTAGCATTGCACCCAGTACATTATGATATAGAACCTCTAAAAATTCTCCGTTGGTTACTCTAAGATAGAAAATGATTCCATATGGCATTACCATCATAATCCGCTCTTCCAGCTTTTTTGAGGTGATTAATGTTTCAATTTCCTCTTCCACTGCCATTTTATCTGTAATGCTGTTTACCGTTTTTTGAATAATACGGATCAGGTTTCCACCACTTTTTTTTGCTGCCATAACCACATTTGCAAAATTGCGGATATCTTCAATACCGCTGCGGTCACCGAAATCCTTTAACAGCAACTCTAGAGGGAGATTCATTCTCAAACCTGCTAAGATACCATCTAATTCATTAAAAATAACAGCATCCTTTTCATATACCAATCCCAAATCCCGCTTTGAATCTGCAAAGCTTTGTTCCAAAGAATATCCTGCATTTAAAGAGGTAACTATGGATTCCAACATGGCTTTAAATTCCACACTTAGCTGATGTTTCTGTTGTTTTAGCTTTACTCTTTTCAGTCCCCTATACTCGAATACTGCAAATGGCACAAAAAGCAGGCATGCCTTCCATGAATCATAAAATAAATAACAGGCTATTATTGTTCTTATCATAAGCTTCACCCCATATTCCAGCCAGTCTTTTCGCACAAACAGATAATCCTTATAATTTTGTTTTATATTCTTTTTCACATAATTCCTCCTCCTTAAATCCTCTTTGCAAAAGCTTTCTTTTCTGTACCAGTTCCCCCGTCTTCTTTAATCTGCCCATCACTTTTCCTGCTTTTTCCGAATATTCTTTAAATTGATAAATAGGATGCAGCCGAATTTCCCCATCCTCTACCCCTAACACCTCACAAACTTCTAACACCTTTCTGCTGTTATCCCTAAGCCTTCCCAAATGTATTACAATATCAATAGCTGCCGCAATCTGCTGCCTGATTGCCAGCACCGGCATATCATAACCCATTAAAATCATGGTCTCTAAACGAAGCATCATTTCTTTTGCTGAATTTCCATGACCGGTACTGATACTTCCATCATGTCCCGTAAGCATACTGTTTGCCATATCCATTGCTGCTGCATCCCTTACCTCCCCTACGATAATCCGATCCGGCCGCATTCGAAGTGCAGATTTGATCAGTTGGGACATCGTAATGGCATTTTCTCCTTCCACATTGGCATTTCTGGTCTCTAATCTCACGAGATTAGGAATGGCAGTTATCTGGAGCTCCGCAGAATCTTCAATGGTTATGATCCTCTCATCTTTTGGAATATAATTACTCAATATATTCAAAAATGTGGTCTTGCCGCTTCCAGTCCCTCCACTTATAAAAATGTTATACCGGGCCTGTACCAATGTTTGCAAAAAAATTGCCACCTCCTTTGTAATCGACCCCATTGCAACCAGGCTCTCCATTGTAAAGATTTCCTTCGGAAATTTGCGAATTGTCATAACGGCTCCGTTTAGTGCTACCGGTGGCAGCACTATATTGACTCTGGAACCATCCTCTAGTCTTGCGTCCACAATGGGAACTGTCTCATTGACTATCCGATTACAACTGCTGACAATCTGCTGTATCACATTTCTAAGACGTTCCTCACCAGAAAATACTTCTTTTACCCTTTTCAACTCCCCCTTTTTTTCAACGAAAATATGATCACACCCATTAATCATAATTTCCGAAATCTCTTCATCCTCCAAAAGTCCTGACAACACATCCAGTCTGCGAAATGTATTAAATAACTCCTGTTTTAACATCTGTTTTTCCGTTATGGACAGATATGTATGCTGACTATAATTAAGAACCACCTGCTCAATCCGTTCTTCAATTTCATCATCCCCTATATTCTGATTTAGATCAAACTGTTCCATCAATTCTTTTTGCAGGCTTCTTTTTACTATTTCCAGCTTATTTGTCATGTTTTATGCCCCCTGTCCCGACCATCTTCTAAGCCCGATTTCCTCTATTTTATTTTCCACTGCAGACTTATCGGCCATATTTAAAAATTCCATTTTTTCCTGTATTCCCTCTAAACCATGAGCAACTACTAAGTTTTCAAAATGTTTCCTTTTTCCTATAGAACTCTCTTCGGGTAAAAACGGCACCAGAACATAATCAAACAATGCCAGCCATTCCAGATTCTGCAAAATACCGGTTCCTATATCAAAAATAATCCCTGAATACATCTCTATCTGCTGTAAAACAGAAAATAGCCATTTTAAGTCTGCTTCATTAATTTGTTTTATATCAAAGGGTGAAAATGCGGAAGGTATTATTCTTTGATTTGACTGAAACAAAATATACAGCTTTTCCCGATTGCGTTCTTTCACATAATACAAAAAATTATCTGAACTTATATAATCCAGTCCGGTACTATCTGTTTTATCTTCCAAAAAACCGTAATCCTCCATCCCGATATACAGCCATTTTCCAAACCGTTCATTCTGGACAATATAAAGTGCAAAAGCTGTCTTCCCACAGCGCCCGACCGGAGAATAGACTGCCACCATGGGATTTTTGCTTTTTGTATCTGCAAGAAACCGGGCTGCTGTCTCTTCTATGATTTTTCCGATTGTCCTTGCACCGGTATATCTGCATACGGAGACAATATCGCTATCTTTCGAGGAAGACTCCTTTTCCCTAAGCCATATTATGTAAGTGTCCTTATGATATTCTTTGTAGTTCTTAAGTATATCTATATCTGTTCCCGCCAGAATATATAGATTCCTTTTTTCCGCATACTTTTCTATTGCCTTCTCATCTGTAAATGCAATTACATTCCAATTTCCCTTTCCTATCCGGTTTAAATAGGCAGACATTTTTCCAGCATAGGATTCCTCCTCATCAAATATTCCAATTCGGATTGTCTTCATATATCTTTACCTCCTCTTTACATCTGTTCCAAATATCGTACTACAAACACAATGCCTGTCCCAATTGTTATCGGGATTGAAAATTTCATTGTCTCATGTTTTATGAAAACAATCTCTTTTTTTACCCATCGGCATACCATTCTCCCCACCACCATTGCTGCACCTGTGAAAAAAGATGCTGTCACAATAGATATTCCCTCTTCCGGAAAAAATGCTGCCAATACACACAAAAGCTTGATATCTCCTGCTCCCATTCCCTTTATCAAATAAAGAAAAAACAGTGCCGCAAGCATAATTCCTGCTGCCGTTATGCTTTCTAAAAATCCTTGTGTTCCATTCTCTAAATACGAAAGAAGCAACCCTGAACCCAGTCCCACAAGCAAAGAACTGTTTTTAATTTTTCCCTCCTTTCTATCCGTATACATTGCTCCCGCTAACAGTACAATAACAATTAAATTTTCAAAGTACCTCATTTTCCTTTCCCCCTTCGTTTTTGCTATTATATTGCAGCATGTTTTTCCCGTCTATAATTGTGAATGGAATAGCAAAATAAACATAAATTCTTCAAAAACATCCTCTTTTTTTATTTTATAATTAAAATTTTTTAAGTTTTACTCAGAAAACTTTACCAGTTTATTTAAAATTTTGAAAACTTGTTTAAAATTGTGAATATTTCTGTAGAATTTTTCCTATAATGAAATATACATAATTTGAGTTTAGAAAGGAGACGCCGCCTATGAAATCAATTGCTTTTAAAAAGAAAAGAAAATATACCAGTCAAAAAAAGAACCTATTATCACAAAGTTTTGTAATAACAGATTCCCCTTTACTTATGGAAGTGCAGAACGCCAAAAAAGACATTGATACTATTTTATTACATTTAAATTACCAGACAGATCCTGATTTAATAGATAGTTATACTTACCAGTTAAAGGGTGCCTATATGCGTTACAAATTTTTACTAAGACAAGCACAGGGTGAGGCTTCATAAACCTCACCCTATTTAGATTAAGAAGTATCCTCTTAATCGTTGTCCTGATTATTATTTGGTTTTCCTAACACATCTTTCATAATTAATTCTGCCGAGAATAAGAATTCCTACCATAAATATTGTTGTTACAGAAACCATCAATAGCATTTTTTTCATCTGCATAAGGTAAAATATACCTGATATAACCACTATTCCCACAATAGCAAAGTTTAGTTTTCTTCCAAAATTCATCCGCTCATCTGCACTTAATGGTCTATTGATATCTTGTACTGGTGATAACATTTTTATCAAAACCAATGAAATACAAACGAAGCCCAATGATATCAAACTATTAATTTCTACATATTTTACAATAAGCAGTAATCCAAGAAGAGACATACACGAACAAACCAAACAGCCAAAATACGTTTTTAAATGCAGACCTCCAGCATATGAACGCAATACTATAAAAACAGCAAAAAAAACTATAGCCTCACTTTCCATATGACATAGAATTGAAATCAAAATACTTATAGCTGTATTTATACTTACCTCTAGTCCAACTTGAAATCCATATTGATAAATACTACTTTTATCTGCATCAACAATATCTTTTTTCACCAGATAAGTAGTTAAAATATGAGAAAATTTTTCCATATTTTACTTTTTGTTAAGCTGCATTACTTCTTCCGGCATTTTAGGTTGATGAAAAATGTAAAAACATATTTTATGTACTGATCCACCCGCAAATGCTAATGCAAAATTTGCTATTGCGCCATTCATTTTTTGCATAAATAAATTCTTAATATTCTTCATGATTCTATATACCTCCTTTGTTATTAATAAAATTTTATCATGAAAAAGCATAAGATTTCTCATTATGTAATAAAATCGACTCTATATGTAATTTTTCCTACGAATATAATAGTATTTGTACTATAAACACCTTATTCTGCGATACAATATTAACAAGCCCATTGTATTTTTGAGCTGCCTTTTTTACAGAATTCAGTCCAATACCATGATTTTCCGCATCGAGCTTTGTAGTAACAAAATTTCCCTGATTGTCTTTTTTCGCATTCCCCAGATAAGGATTCGATATTTTTAACAGTAAACAATTTTTCCTATAGATCATTTCAACATAAATCATTCTTTCTTCTGTATTATCCATCTTGCTAACAGCTTCAATAGAATTATCTATGCAATTACCTAAAATAACACATATATCTGCATCATTAAATTTGAAATTATAAGGAATTTCTATACGGGTAACCATTTTTATATCTAATTGCTGCATAATGCTGTTTTTGTAATTAAGCAGAGCATCCACTACAATATTCCCACTATCTATACATGAACTTGTTTTAAAATATATTTCACTGCTTACTAAATCATCAATATATTTCTTTGCAAAATTGCAATCTTCCCTTTCAACATATTCTCTTATACAAATCAGGTGGTTTTCTATATCATGCTTAATATTTCTTATATTTATTGTTGATTCTTCTCTCTCCTGTATTTGGTTTTTGCATAATTCAATTTGTTTATTAAAAATAATCTGTTGTTTTTGGATTTCCAATCGGTCAGATAAATTTTCATATATGTAAATTATGATAAAATTTATAACTAAAATAATTGCAGACGATACTAATGCGGATACAGAAATATTTTTATCTTTTGATAACTCACACAATGAAAATAAAGTATTCAGAACAAATATACTGCCTAACGGGATAAAAAACAATACGCACCAATATGTAAAAGGAATATCTCTTTTTAATCTTGAATGATTAAATATTTTTAACCCAGCTAGTATCATCAATAGAATAATTTTTGAGACAAACGAACCTAAAATTTGTGTTTGATTGAAACTGATTCCTATAAAAATAAATATATATCCTACAATGGTTTCTGTAAGCATTCCCATCAAATTTATTATAAGTATCCAAATTAGTTTCTTTTTTAAACTGCCGGTATATAATATCATGCAAAAAACTAATCCACAGGTAATATCAAAAAGCAGTCTCAAAATCGGAATCGTAATGTAGGTTGTCCCAATAATTTCAATAATGCAAAATGCAATCCAAACAGAGAAAGAGCAAAAGCAGGACACTTCCTTCTTTACAAAAAATATACCCATTGATTCCTTTATAATTGCCAAAAATAAAAACGATGAAATTAGATAAAATAATATATTATCCATCTAAAAATTCTCCTCCCAGTAACTCATTGTACTTTACCCTGATTGCCTTTTGCCTATCTTCACTAATTTGCAGCTCTGTTCCATTCATCAATACAACTCTTGAAAAACTTATCTCTTTAATAAAACTATAATTTACTAAATAGGATTGGTGAATCCTCAAAAAGGAAATTTTCCCAGGTTGGAGCTGCTTTTCAATTATACTAAGTTTTCCATAAAATTTACCTTCACCACCTTTTTCCCACACTTTTATAAGCCTTCCTGAACTTTCAAAATATATAATATCCTTTGTTAATATCTTATGTGGTATTTTGTTAAATCTATATTCAAAATATGCCTCGTCCTGAAGAATTCTTTCATATGCTTTATTAAAATAACTGAAAAATATTTTTTCATCTATTGGCTTCTTAATAAATCGAAAAGGCTCCACTTCAAATAACTCAATAAAATAATTTTCATAACTAGAAATATAAATTATTATTACACTTGTATTATTCTCTCTAATTCTCTTTGCAACGTCTATCCCATTTAACTGTATCATTTCAATATCAAGATACAATAAGTCAAATACCTTTCCAGAAGAAACTTCGTTCCATAACTCACATCCATCAGAATATACTTCAATATCCATATCAATTAATCTTAATTTGGATATTTCTAAAAGTATCGTTTCAACTCTTGAAGCAAAGATTAAATCATCATCACAAATCGCTATATTTAACAATTTAATTCCTCCTCTTTCTGTACTTCTCTTAAGCGGTTTAATAAAATTGTTATAGTCTCTCTGTTTTCATTATTCAAATCTTTGTAAGTGGACACAAGATCATAGAATTCATCTAGTTCTTTATTAATTTGTAGTTGTCCTTCCATATTCCTTTTTGCATCGGATAAACACAATATATAATCTACTGTAACTTTAAAATAGTCCGCAATATTTACTATTAAATCTACTGGCGGTACACACTTACCATTCTCTATTCTACTAATCGTCTGTTGTGAAGACCCAACAAAATTAGCCAGTGTGTCCTGCCTCAGCCCCTGCTGTTCACGCAGCTCTCTAATACGAGTATTCAAATTACCACTCCATTCATTCATAAACTTACATATAATTTTACTCATATTTAGAGATTTTCATACTCACATATTAGATATCCGGTTATCCATATATTATATTTTCCCTTAACTATATTTTATCATAGTTTTGTTTCCAAAACCTTAAATAGTAAAAAAAACGAATTAACTTGTAAAAATTACCGTAGTTTTATATTTCCATGATTTCATCCACATTTGAACAGGTCTGTAAACTAAAACAGCTCTACATACATTGATGCGAGCTGCTACTAAGTACATTTTACATGTTTTCATTTAGATATCCATTTGCCTGCATATTGAACATCTTAGCATATTCCCCATTCCTGCTCATAAGCACTTCGTGTTGTCCATTCTCCATAATTTCACCATTTTTTAAAACAAATATCTCATCTGCCAATCGAACCGTTGAAAACCTATGTGCAATCATTACACATGTTTTCCCCTCCATTAATTCTTTTATTTTCATACTGATTTCGTATTCAGCAACCGGATCTAATGATGCTGTCGGTTCATCCAAAAGCATTATATCAGCATCTTTAAAAAAAGCCCGGCTGATTGCCAGCTTCTGCCACTGACCAAGTGATAACTCCGTTGATCCAGACCACTCTTTTTGTAATTTCGTATTATAACCTTCTGTTAATGAATCAATATATTCTGCTATTCCACTCTTTTGAGCAGCAATCGATATACCCGAAAAATCTTCTATACTATCTATATT
>CAJUBR010000004.1 GCA_910584695.1 uncultured Lachnospiraceae bacterium | reverse complement strand
CATTACTCGCGGGAATAAATATGCCGGCAAATCTAAACGACTGGTTGCATGTGAAAATACAAAAAGAAAGGATGAGATGAAAATGAAAATCACATTATACCGAGGAGTACGAAATAAAAGTGAAAAGGATTTAATTGAAAAAAACTTTACAGCAGGAGGAAAAGCAGAAAGTCCCTCGCCCTCTTCCCCTACTAACGCAGAAATGGCTGACTATGAGAAAATAAAAGGAACAGAAGGCGAATGTGCTCCGCCTCCCCAGGATAAGGTAATCCTTACAGAGTTTACAGAATATACTACGGCTTGGAATGTGGCAGAGAACTTCGGACACCGTTCCGGCTTTGTAGTCCAAATTGAAATAGATGACACACTGGTCAGACCGTTTCCCAATGACAACTTGGAGCACGGTGTTCTGATAAGAAGCGACACCCCTATAGACAATTTGCAAATCATATCTGTTTCCCGACTGGTATAGAATTATTTTGAGTAAAAACAGGCAGGCAGTTGTCAACTGCCTGCCTGTTTAAATGCTCAAAATAAGAGTCAATATGAAACGGTCCAAAAAATGCCGAAGTCTCCGGGAGTAATGGGATATCTGCAGAGGATATTATTCGAGAAGTAACAGGATTGTCCTTGGAAGAACTTTGTGAGTTGAAGATGACTTTATAAACCTACCCAATCAATACCGTCTTCCCCTCAAAAGCAAAACCGTATTTACGGATATGTTCTTTTTTCACTCCATGGTCGATCAGTGTCTGCTCATACCGCTTTTCCTCAATCTGCTTAAGTGCCGCCTGCACCGTTGCTTTCAAGTCTGCCTCATCTTCCAGGTCATGAACCTTAAATTCCAGAATAATCCCATCATCCTCTTTATTCAACGGTTCCAACATCACATCATACCGTCCAAATCCACTTTCCCGGTTAGAAGTTACCACATATCTTCCGGAAAGGTCTACCAAAAGCCCCAACACAAATCCATGATAGAATCTCTCGGGATTCGTTTCCTTTGATGGTCTGTTTTCCCCGTCAAAAGAACTGAACATGGAAAGAGAGAGTCGGTTCATATAAGCATTCATTGCCTTCTGATCTCCAATCAGAAGAGCTTTAATAAAATCATTGTAATTCGTCCCATCCTGCCGGAACCATATCCTGACCATCTTTGAAAACATTCTTTTTACTTCATAGTTTGTCAAAGTCAATTCATAATCATCTTCTATATGCAAAACCTTTAAATATCCACTGGCTAACAGCAGGCTCCAAACTGCATCTTCATTCTGCTCCAGTTGGTTATAAACAATCTCTTCATCCACCCTGCTTTTTATACTCTCTCCCAAAAGCAGCTGTTCAAACTGCATTTTTATATTCTTACTTCCCTGCCGCAGAAGATTTCCCACCAAAGAATTTGAACTGGTATTTGCCCAGTAGGCTTTTAACTCTCCCGTATCAAGCAGATTAATAATCGACCACGGATTATAAATATCATGGTGTTCACCAAAGGTAAAACCGTCATACCATTTTTTTACTTCTTCTTTGTTTTCCATGCCGTATTCATCCATGGCCACAAAAACTTCTTCCTCAGTAAAACCAAAGCACTTGGAATAAACATTTGATGTGGTTGTAATCACTTTTAGATTATTCAAATCTGAAAAAATGGATTCTTTACTCACTCTGGTAATTCCTGTCATAATCGCACGTTCCATATAAGGGTTCGTCTTGAATGTGGAGTTAAAAAGGCTTCTGGTAAAGGACACCAGTTTATCCCAAAATCCCTGCACAAATGCTTCCTGCATCGGTGTATCATATTCATCCATAAGAATAATTACCTTTTTTCCATAATAGCGGTACAGATAATCGGATAACCTGTGCAGTGCTTTTGATGCATCGCTGTCACTCATGTCTTTCCCAATCCGGTCAAAATATTCCTTATCTTTTTCATTCAGCTTTCCACAGTCCCTCAAAAAATAATACTTTGAATATAAGTCTGTAATAATCTGGAAAATCTGGTTTTTAACTTCCTCGTAAGTGTCCTCTTTTACATCGGCAAACGATAAGCTGATCACCGGGTAAGTTCCCTGTAGCTTTCTGTATTTTTCTTCTTTCCAAATCGCTAGATTCTCAAAAATCCCACCCTGTCCTGCATACTTATTACTCCAGAACCGCTCCATCATACTCATGTTAAGGGTTTTCCCGAAACGTCTTGGTCTGGTAATCAAAGTGACAATATCCTTGTTTTCCCACCATTCTTTAATAAACAGTGTTTTATCCACATAAAAACAATCATTTGAAATTAATTGGTCAAAATCCTGTGCACCAATTGATACCACTCTTGCCATTTGTTACCACCTCACTTTAACAAAGATATCTGTACTTCTTTATTTTCTTGTTATATTATACCCAATCCTTTACGGTAAATCAACAACCTCGCAGCAAGCAATGTGACATCATATTATAATTAATAATGAGAGTTATCTTTTTAACCTCATGTTCTTGTAAATTATCATTAATCCAGTTTTCCAGCCACCATTCGAATGCACGAGTTAATTGCTGTCCCCATTCTACCCAATTGTATTTGCAGTCGTTAATATCCGGTATTGTAAGAGTCGGGACTTCATTCATAACAGTTAATAGCTTAATGGGGATTATTTCATTGCACATTGCAGCCTCATCAGCAAAATCATACATTGGAAGCAGCCTGTGTCATGAAGTGCGTTCCATACAGTATCTTCAAACCATACTCTGCAATCTGGACAAATTGGTGTGTCAACAATAAAGGTTATTCTTTCGCTATGTCCATCCTCTAATCTATCAATTAAATGCTGGGAACACTCATTCCACACCTTTTGTTCTGCATGGTGTGGATAAGGTTCATGGTTCACAACAGAACCCTCTATGCTACGCACAGTACCACCTCCAACACCTTCTTCATCTTCTATTTCTCTTATGGTAGCCTGTGCCATCTGAATCGTATCTGAAGATTGGAACGCCTTATTTGCATTGTTTTCTAACCCATTTACATTTGCAACAGTCCTAACTCCTTCATATTTTTTTGTGTGACATGTCTCAATTGATAATCAAGAGGTCTTTCCTGTCCGGATTCCATATAAGTCTGACCTTTTTGTGTACAGGCTAATGTTTGAAAATGTGCAGATTTATTTATATTATAACGTATCTTAACGTCTTTAGATAGAAAACCTGATTTTTCTTTTATATTCTGCTTCATTGAGTTAGAAACTATGGTCTCCTCCCTGACATCACTGTCATTTTCTTTCCCCTTATTCTAACAATCATTCACAATATACTCCGCAATCCGCTTAGCACCACATCCGTCCACTACTGACTGCATCCGAATTGATCTTTCTTTCCTCTCCCTATAATGATTCTTATAAAATAAAAGAGCCTCAATACATTTTTCTATACACCGCTCGTTTTCTTTACAAGCATTACCGGCATACAGCATATATCCTTTTTCTTCCCAAAACCTTGCCCCCTCTTGATTATCTGCCACTTCCAAACAGACAGAAGGAATTCCGCAGGCACAAAGCTCATACATTGTTGTTCCCGCTGCCGATACTGCCACATCACAACTCTTCATCCATTGTGCCATATGATCCACTTTTTCATGAAGATGAATATTCGGATGTAAAGCAGCCAAAGAACGAAGTATATCCCTATTTTGGTTAAAGCATCCCACAATTACATGATAATCCAATTTGCACAATTCACAATTTCTAATTACAGTCTGCAATAAATTTCCAGCTATATTTAGTTGATCTGTCCCACCTGTGGTGATAAGCACCTTTTCTACCTGTGGTTGTACCTTAAAGGGTTTTAAAGCAAACTCATTCCTTAGTGGAACATAACCTCCTCCTGTCAAAAAATGAGTGTTCAGACCCGATGGCTGATAAATTCTTTTATACAAGCTGGTATCTGCAAATACACTGTAATTAATAACCGTATCTACCGGATATGCAAACCGATACAAATCATCTATGTATATAATTTTTGTATAATTTGATAGTTTCTTTAGATAGTCCTCTGTTACATAATAACTGTCTAAAAGAAGAATTTTCACACTATGCTCTTTTACGTAGGTGTATAATATCTCTGTCTCCTGATCCAGATCATCCCAAACAGTACCTAATACATCTACATGAAATCCTCTGCTTCTAATCAAACTTTCCGGTCTGTCATCCGCCACTATAAATGTAACCTCTGCACCTATTTTCCGTATCTGCTCTGCAATCGATAGACATCTCATCACATGTCCCGTTGCTATAATTTCATTACCATCTACACGTATATATACTTGATTTACCATATCACTATCTTCCCAGCGTTAACCCTTCAACTCTCTATCAATAATTTGAGTCGTCTTTGCTATTACAAAATCCACCTGCTCTTCTGTCATATCTGCATATAATGGAAGCGTAATAGCTCTATTATAAAACTCTTCTGCATTTGGACAATAGGCATCCTGATATCCATGTGCCCGATAATATGGATGCTTATATACAGGAATATAATGTACATTTACTCCAATACCCGCATTACGTAATTCCCCAAATACTTTTCGACGTATTACTGCCGGTACCTGTATCATATATAAATGATAACTGCTTAAACAATCGGGATGCTGATACGGTATAACAATATGAGGATTCTCTGCAAATCCTTTATCATATCTGGATGCCAGTCTTCTTCTGCATTCTGCAAAAGAATCTAACTTCTTCATTTGGGAAATTCCCAATGCACACTGAATATCTGTAATGCGATAATTATACCCTAATTCTAATTGTTCATAATACCATGGGCCATCATTTTTTTCTAAAAGCTCATTTTCCCTTGTAATTCCATGTGTATGATATAATCTTAGCCTATCATAGAGTCTTTTATCATTAGTGGTAACCATTCCGCCCTCTCCGGTTGTTACCGGCTTTACCGGATGAAAACTAAAAGTAGTCACATCTGATATGGAACCGACCTTTCTTCCTTTATACTCCCCGCTTAGGACCTGAGCACCATCCTCAATTACAATTAGATTATGCCTCTTTGCAATCTTGGTAATGGCATTCATTTCACAGGGCTGCCCCGTATAGTGCACCGGAATAATTGCTTTCGTTCTCGGGGTGATTTTCCGTTCAATCTCTTCTGGATCAATATTATAGGTATCCTTTTTAATATCTGCAAAAACCGGTGTCCCACCACAATACAGAACACAATTTGCCGATGCAGCAAACGTAATCGGCGATGTAATTACCTCGTCTCCGTGCCCGATTCCTGCAGCCAGACAGGCAATATGAAGGGCTGCCGTTCCATTTGATACCGCTACCGCATACTTTGCCCCTACATAATCTGCCACCACCTGTTCAAATTCAGCCACCTTGGGACCGGTTGTAAGATAGTCCGAACGCAGGACATCCACTACTGCCTGTATATCCTCTTCATCTACTGATTGTTTTCCGTATGGTATAAACATTTTTGCCTCCTCTATCCATTCTTTATAAAAAATTATTGACCCCTCTTATAAAAATATCCTATCGTACTCACATCAAAAGATTTCTTTAAAATGTCTCAACTGGGTAATCAAAGTTACAACATCTTCACTCCATCTATATCCGATGTTAACTATATACTTTCTATTATCATTCTGACAAAGAAAAATCCTCTATTTCCTTACAATATTTAATATAATCCTTTTCCTCTACTTCTATATAATTACTCTTTTTAAATACTACCTGAGATGCTATATTATCATATTTTACACAACCAATGAGTTTCTTAACTTTCCCCTGCATCTCATGCTCCGCTAACTGTAACATATTACTTCCATGACCCTGCCCCCTATATTCGCAGGCAACAGAATAACTAATACAACCAATCTCCCCCTCACAATCAATACGAAGTTGCCCAATTGGTTCATTTTGATAATAATATATATACATGTTGCACATCTTATCAGCAAGCTTTCTGGCAAACCATTCACAATGTTCTTCATAAGATACTGGTTCCGAATGAAATGAATTTCCTCTACACAGTTCATCATTAACCCATTTAAATAATAGTTCTCTATCTTTCTCGCATACTTTTTGTAATTGATATTTCATTATCCCTCACCTAACATTTCACTAGATAGTGGTGTTCCCCTATTCACATCACATTGTGCCGTTTTCCCTAAAATATCGTTCCAATATTTCGGTTTCATTCCATATCCTGGTCTTATCACTTTAATATTTTCTTCTGTCAATTTTTCTCCGGCTTTTATATCCTTTACTGCAAATATAGACTTTCTAAATACTATATTATCCTTTTCCTGCTCTGTCGGTCCGTAAAATATATTTCCTCTGGCTTTCTCAACCATTCGGATATCTCGAACCATATCCTCAAACTCTCTTGGTTCCATAGAAAATGACGAATCCGGATTCTTAATATCCCTGCTCAAGCAAAAATGTTTCTCTATTACACTGGCACCCATGGCAACTGCTGCCACAGCACCAAGTGACCCCATAGAATGATCAGACAAACCTACCTGACAGTCAAAACGTTTTTTCATATCCTTCATAGTCTCAAGATTCATTTCGTCTGAAATAGCCGGATATGCACTGGAACACTTCAACAACGCAATCCGGTTATGATATTTTTGAATTGTTGCAACCGCCTCTTCAATCTCTTCTAAGGACCCCATTCCTGTTGACATAATAATCGGTTTCCCTTTGGATGCTACATAATCAATTAATGGAATATCTACCAACTCAAAAGATGCAATTTTATATGCCTTTACATCTAATTCTTCTAAAAAATCAACAGATGTTTTATCAAATGGCGTTGATAAAAAATCAATCCCTATTTTTTCTGCCTCTGCTTTTAAATCTGCCTGCCATTCCCATGGGGTATAAGCTTTCTCGTATAAATGGTAAAGATTTTCACCTTCCCATGTTCCGTTATCAATATGAAAATATTCATTATCGCAATTCATTGTAAGCGTATCTGCGGTGTAGGTTTGAAGCTTAATACAGTCTGCACCGGCTTCCTTTGCAGCATAAATAATTTCTTTTGCACGTTCAAAACTGCCTGCATGGTTAGCGGACATTTCGGCTATAATATATGTATTTTTTAAATCATTCAGACAATTCATTTCTTAACACTCCCATGGTTACCATTTCTATCCCTTTTATTGTTCCTATACTTACATCCAAAAATATTTTAGTAACACATTAAATATTTCCTTTTGTATCTCCCTTATATGTAACCTTCACCTGTTTTACATTAGAATTAATGTCTTTCCACTCTGCATGATATTTATACTGTTCAATAACATCTTCAAAGCAAAATAATCTCTCACCGTTTCCATATAAAGTTTCATATATCTTTGTAATCAATTCATAATCTTTACTGGTATCTAATGTCCATCTAAGATAACTATAATCTTCGCCCAAACTAGGTATCCTTTTAGCATTAAATTTACTGTTTCTATATAGATATGGTGTAACATGTTCCAGACACTCATCATCCTCCGCTTCATCATATGCTGTCTTAAGTGCCTGATAAGTAAATATTTCAACCGCCATACCTAACGGCAAACCCTCTCTGTAATAAATATAATCAATATCTTTATTTTGAATAAAGTATTCAATACCAGAGTCAATTATATAAGGGTCAATTAATGCATTATCTCCCGTAAGCCTGACAATAATATCTGGTTCATACTGCAATGCACATCTATAAAACCGCTCCAAAACATTTGTCTGGCTCCCTCTGTATACATCTATACTATTATTTAAAGCAAATTGATAAATCTTATCATCAGCAGAATTATTTGAAGTAGCTATAATTACGTGCTCCAAATATTGGCTTTTTAAAGATCTATTGACTATATGCCATAAAACAGGTTTTCCACAAATCTCCATTAACACCTTTCCGGGCAATCTGGTAGATTCCATTCTTGCCTGAATAATTGCTGCTACTTTCACGCTGCATCAACCTCCACTCTAGTATCCGTACTCAAATATTTATATTAACTATCCCATTTTCTTGGATCAATCACTTTGTCATCTATGCTGTAGCTTATTTTTTCTACCTCGTTACAAATATTTCTTCCAAGATTCTTTGCATTTTTACACATGTTAATATTTTCTTGTAATTGCTTTACTGTTTCGCATCCAACTAACCACAATTCAATTTCATTTACTGTATTGATATAATCCACAGCTAATTGTGCCACGTTACTTCCTATACTTTTTGCAATATCTTGCAACTTTGCAATCTGGTGTGTTACCTCCCTTTTCTTACACATTTCCGAATTCGCATCAGCTAAAATAAGTCCTTGCAAAAATATACTTCTGGCATATAACTTTATCCCCTTTTCCCCTGCTTTAGCTAACAAACCATTTCGCATCCACCTTACATTATCAAATACATTAAAGGGAATCTGAACAACATCCACAACACTACTTAAATTGTCTACAATATATTCTAATTCATCTGGTTGATATACTGAAATACCAATATTCCTTATATTTCCTTTTTCCTTTAGTCGGTTAAGCTGTTCTAAAACATTTGCTTTTTTACACTGTTCAAATCGATGCAAATAGTAAACATGGAAGATATCTATATGTAATCTTTTCCTACTTTGTTCATAATAATCTGGTATATGAATTGCTTCTATATCTATAGGTAATTTTGTGCAAATTTTAAACCGAGGTTTATCATTATATTCTGTATACTTACCAATTATTTCCTCAGAATTTCCATATGCACTTGCTGTATCCAACATACTTACCCCATTGCGATATGCATAGTCTAAAATATTCATAGCCTCCTGCATACTGGGTTTTCCATTTGTATTATTCACTCCATACGGCATGCCAAGCTGTACAGTTCCCAATATCATTTTCCCCATTTATTACTCCTCATATATATTGTCCACAGTCAATTTTATAAACCTGACCTGTAATATTATTTGCCTTATTACTCGCAAGAAAAAGAACAAGATTAGCAACCTCCACCGGCTCTGTAAGCCTTCGAATGGCACATTCATCCAAAACCATCTTTTTAATCAATTCACTGGTATTAGCCTGTCCATCCGTATTGATATACCCTGGTGCAACTACATTACAACATACATTATATTTTCCCAATTCTTTTGCTATTGTTTTCGTAAAACCTTCTATTCCAGCCTTTGCTGTCGAATATGCTAAACTGCCTTCTCTTCCTCTCATTCCATTAATGGAACCAATATTTATAATCTTTCCTTTATTTTTATTAATAAAAACTGGTGCTATCGCCTTTGTATAATGAAAAACAGGATACAGAACATTCCGAATTGTATAATCAAACTGTTCTAAATTAATTTTTTCTATTCCACCATCTCTTGCACTTGCTGCATTATTTACCAAAACATCAATTGTTTTAAAAACTTTCAGACATTCTTCTACAGTCTTTTGAGCTTCTCCCTCTAGGGAAGCGTCTGCCTTAATTGCCAAGACCTGATCCTTATATTTTTCTGCAATCATCTCAGCCTTTTCAACACTATTCCTATATGTAAAACACACCTTTGCACCATTTTTTATAAATTCATCTACTAAAATGCGACCGAGACCTGACGCTCCTCCCGTTACAAGTACGATTTTATTTTTCAATTATTAATCACCTCTCTTTTCACACTTGCTATACTACTCAGATAAGTCACTTTTTTCTATTAATCCATTCTCCTCTAACTTATCAATTATCGGAATTAGCATATCAATCGAACAGTTAATTTGATTGCTAATATCAATTAAATCATTTTTTCCATCAGCATATGCCAGCAAATTTCGCATATCCACAATAGCATCATAACTTCCTTTCTGACTAATTGTGGGATATAATCCTCTTTTTCCTAATTGTGGTTCACACAAACAATTTACCTTATAATAACAATTATACTCCAAAGCTCTAATACATTTCTTCATCAATTCAAAAGTTCCCTGCAAACCTTCTTCTGAAATCAAAGATAAATCATCAGCAGAAGTATGATATTCCGGATATTCTCCATACTTTGAACGACACACCGCACATACTGGTAAATCCACTCCTGGAGCATTATACTGCCGCTCATCAGAACCTCGATGCATAAAATCATATAGCTTATAATTGGGATAATGATACCTTAATACATTTTTTAAAAGTTTGTCAGTCAATGTGTTCCCATATCGTGTCTCAACCATTGAATATATTCGATTATCCCCTACACAGGATAACACAAAACCTGCTATCGTATTCTTCTTCATTATATCCAAATGGCGACTGAGATATGTAATAGCACCTATTGTTTCTGGTATAAAAATAATCCGATACGTATACTTTCTTTTTTCAAGTGAAGCCAGCCATTTTGCAAGTTCAATCGTTACAACTGGACCTGACACCTCATTGTTCGCCATAGATGGATGACAAATATATGTAGACAACAAAATTTCCTTCTCTGTATCACCTTTTAAAAGGACTTCACCATAGGTTAAACTCCCTTCCCTCAATTCGCTATTTATCACACAATGATAGACATCTTCTTGTAAAGCATTTTTCTGATTCTCACTCATACAAAATCCGCTTCGTTCCTTATAGTAAGATGTGACATACGGTATCCAATCCGGCTGGTCGGGTTGAGTATAGATAATTTTCTTTAATTCCTCTAAAGTCATATCACAATCTATTGGCAATGAGTATCCCATTACATGAAGATTATTATCCTTAAAATCAATAATTTTCTCCCCTTTAGAATTCTCTATATATGCCTCTCTAATATTCCATTCCTTTGGAACATTCCAATCAAACACTTGTGTCCCTGTTGGCACTTCGTAAATCTTCATATCGGCAAACTCTTCTTTTAGATATTCCAAAGTTAATCGTACTCCATTTCCCGTAATGCTACGACAGATAGGAAAAATTTTCTCTGCTAAATTATACATCACAATTCACCATTTAACTAAACCTTTCCACATTCCTTTTTATACACCAGTGCTAACATATTGTGATAAAACGCTGGGGACTTATTAGATATAAACTTTCCCTTCAGAGCATTTGCCACATTTATGATATCATTTTCTAAATCGCAATATGGAGTTTGCTCATAAAAATCATAATCACATAATAATCTTATATCCTTTTTAGCAAAAAACTCCGTCAACATATTTTCATTATATGCATAATAATCTGTCAAACATACAGGTAAGGAAAACCGTTCCTTGTATAAATTAAAACATAAAGAATCCGCATTTGGTGATGCTGAAATATATATAATTCCATTATCAGAAAGCAAATCAACTAATTTTTCAAAGTATATTCTAGGTTCCAAAAAATACTGCATTGTTCCGCGCACTGTAATCAGGTTAAATTTCTTCTCAATTTTTAATGTAGCTATATCCCCTGACCACACTGTATATTTCTCTTTTGCATATGATGCTGCAACTTCATCATATTCTATTCCGAAGCATTGCCAACCATGTTTTGCAAATACATCTAAATATTCTCCCTTTGAGCACCCAATGTCCAATATCTCTTTTTTGTCATTATCAACAAAACCAGTAATAAATTTATATTCCATTTCATACATTTTCTGTCTTTTATCATTTAAGGCTGCATCCGTCAAATGAACCGAATCACAGTAATTTGTCCAATATTTTTTTCTTCCCTTTTCGTTTAACACTTGTCTAGCATATACCATCCCACACTTTTCACACTTTACTACTTCACAATTACTCGTATATAAGTATGTATATAAATCGGATGAACACCACGGACAGATTTCTATATTTTTGATTTCTTCAGAAGTAAATTCCATATATCAGTTGCCCCTCGCTTTCAATTTTTCTATATATCAAATCGCTTTTTAATCTCATCAGTAATATTAATGCTCTCCAACCTTGGTGTTACCAGATGTTCAACCTGATTGGACAGTGGACGTATCTCTTCTTCCACACCCCTAATACAAAAATTACACACCGTATTTTCGATCCTGTTTTCTAAATGTTTACGCCTTAATTCTATCATTGCCTCACCATAAACTCCCTCCTTTAAGGACTTATGATTCAGGTCATCTATAATCGTCATTCCCTTAATGTCATCACAACATGCTAACAAATATCCATCTTCATTAATATTTATTCTATTAAACAACTGTTGGCACGGTAAAGTACGGTCTATCCCCTGCGTAACATATCCTGATTTGTCATCTATTGTTAAAAATTCTTCTACACCAATCACTTCTTTATCAGCCAGAACATTATTTAAAATCAACTCATCAACATATGGTCCAAATACATCCTCAAATTGCGATTTCTCTGCCTCATTGTATTTCGTTATAATAGAAAACATATATAATTTATAATCTAAATTATGGATACTCCTATAGTTATATGCATATTTTATATTATTATATACCCTATCAAAGGCATCTACTCCATGATGTTTTTTAAATGTCACACGATTAGAACCACTTACCGAGAATTTAATACTGTCTATTCCTGCTGCAACCAGTTTTTCTAAATTCTCTGGTGTTAACAAAATACCATTTGTTGAAATATATACATATTCAAATCCTACTTCATGTTTTAAATATTCTACATAATCATATACTTTGGGATTTATAAGTGGTTCCCCAATAATATATACTCCTACATCTGTAATCCCAAGTTCATATGCCTCTCTCGTTATCCGATAAAAAAATTGTTCATCTATCATTTTACCTTTTTTATGCAACCCTTCAGCAGAATATTTACAATATATACATTTTTCATTACAAGTACTTGCAATTTCTATACTTAATGTTTTTCCTTTAAAAGACGGATATAAATCAAATCCATCTGCACAAGAATAAATTTGTTTATTGATCTTCTCACTTATAGACATAATTGTTATCCCCTTTAACCATAATTGTACTTCTAATGATTTAACTGTAATAATTGTTTCCTTAACTCCTCCACATTAAGCCATTCTGAATTATTCCCCGAAGTATATTCAAATCCTTCTAAAACTTTCCTGCCACCCGGCAAAATATCCCTGCCTAAATTTGCCCAGTCATAATGAGGATAAATGATATAATGCTTCTCATACTCATAAGTTGTCCATGAATCATCTTTCGTAACCATGATCTCATGCAGCTTTTCTCCTTCTCTAATTCCAAACTCATCTATTTTACATCCCGGAAGCATTGCTTCGGCCAAATCCCCAATATGAAAAGATGGAATTTTAGATATATAGGTCTCTCCGCCCTTAGATTCCTCTAGTGCCTTAAAGACAAGTTCTACACCCTGCTCTAAGGTAATCCAAAAACGGGTCATCCTCATATCTGTAACACCCAAGGTTTTTCCTCCATTATCTATAATATTTTTCCATATTGGTATAACCGATCCTCTGCTTCCTGCTACATTTCCATAACGAACAACAGAAAATCTTGTATCCCTATACCCCGTATATGCATTTGCTGCAATAAATAATTTATCGGACACCAATTTTGTTCCGCCATATAAATTAATTGGATTTACTGCCTTGTCAGTAGACAGTGCAACTACTTTCTTCACGTTCCGATCTAAGGATGCATCAATTACATTCTGAGCTCCATGAATATTCGTTTTAACTGCCTCCATTGGATTATATTCACAAGTCGGAACCTGCTTCATTGCTGCTGCATGAATTACAAAGTCGACATTCTCAAGGGCCCGAAATAATCTGTCCTTATCCCTCACATCTCCAATAAAAAATCGCACCTTTGACATATCCACTCTATCTGCAAATTCTGTTTTCATAACACTTTGTTTATATTCGTCTCTGGAATAAATAATAACTTTATTAGGATTATAACGTTGAAAAACCAATTCTAAAAACTTTTTTCCAAAAGATCCCGTTCCACCGGTCACTAAAATATTTTTCCCATTTAACATACTTTTCACCTCATATTTCTCTATGTTTTCTAATTATTCCTTCAATTTCTTTATTAATATTCTTTATTGCATTTCTTTGAAAAAAATCATCAACCTTTTGGTTATTGACACTACGTTCTGCAGTAATATATGACACTAATTCTTGGCTGTCATGTACTAAGATAGCTCTTTTGGCCTCCAACATAATTTTCATCCCCTGATAACCTTCCTCTTCCAATATAAAAACATCAACAGGATAAAATGCTGCTTCAAACAAAGCCGTCGAATTAATGCCAATAACAAAATCGGAATTTGCAAGATAATAATGAATATCTTTGTCATTACTATCTATTATTTGAATTTCATTTGATAATGTTTTATAGATACTTTTCCACGAGCCAAATTCTGCAGGGTGCAGCTTAAAAACAATTTCATATTTATCTTTATCTATCTTTTTTGCTAAATCATTCACATACTTCTCAATAGACTGATGCAAACTAGAAATTATCGTAATAACTTTTTTCTTGTTTTTTTTCTTTTGTGCGAGTAACTCTGTAGAACGTTTTTCACCTTCCGGATATCCTACTACTCTAATATTATCTTTTGGAATCCCCCATTTTATCAAATCTTTTTGAATCTGACTATAGACAAAAATATAATCGGGTAATGCATCATTCATTCCAACTTCGGAATAATTATACGGAACTATGTTATCATCCTCATATCCATGCAATATTTCAACACTAGGAATTCCCATTTCTTTCAATGTCTCAGTCAAAACAACCCCATTGCCTATATATGCTGAAGTATACAAAACTAACTTCGGATTAATCTTCGAAATAACTCTTCTATAATTTGTCATAAGTTCACTGCGGTGCATAATAAAGTAATTAATATTAATTAATAAAATCCTTTTTTCTTCTGCTGTAAATATAATATCGAATTCCTGTTCAAAAATATATAACAATTGTTTACGCAATTGTCCCCTGTTAATTGGAGTATATATCTTATGCTCTTTACCCACTCCGTCCCATACGTCAAAATATTTAATATCTCGAATGGGTGTTGGACGATAATATCCCTCACAATACGGTGTTTCAACAATACAATGACTCTTTTCTAAATTCAAAGCAATTTCATCTGTTACTGGTGAAATATATTTATTACCCCTCTTTATTCTTCTACTAAAGGTAAACAATAAAATATCCTTTTGAGAACCCAAATTGATATTATGAAAAATAGCATCGGTAACCTTTTGATACTTATGAGTATATTGGGGAAGTTTCCACTCGTTTTTATCATCAAACCAAAACGGAGCAGAAATTCCAAATAGTTTTTCTCTAACAACCCAACAAATATAATATCTTGCATATTTCCAGTACTTAATACCGTTAAACTCCAGATCAAATAACTTATATCTGCTCTCTACTTCACAAAACTTCTTACAGAACTCGTCATATTTTATCATTACAATTCCTCCTGCGACAACATCTACTTTTCTGTTCTTCCCCCTGATATCGGAATCAAAGCTCCTGTCATATATTGTGCCTTTTCAGACAACAGAAATTCTACCATATATGCTATATATTCCGGCTCAATAATTCCTAATGGTTGTTTTTCCTGCAACATGGCAATTTTGCTGTCAACCTGATCTGAACCTACCGTCATTTCTGTATTTACATATGCAGGTAAAATAGCATTCACACGAACTTTCCGTTTCACAAATTCTTTTGACATTGTCTGTACTGCAGTGTTAAGAGCCGCTTTAGACATGGAGTACGTACACATACCCTTTGTCATATCCCACGCTGACATAGAAGATATGGCAACAATACTCGCTCCATCAGATAAATATTTCTTTTTTGAAAAATATTTCCCCATTTCCACAAAGGATAATGTATTTATCATCAAATCCCTTTGCATCGTATCCATATCAATAATCTTAATTGGCTCAGATGTACAGATACCGGCACAATAAACAGCACCGGATAATATAATTCCCCATTCATTCAGATTATCAAAAATAGCTGCTATATTGGACATATCACTTAAGTCACAGACAATATACTTTGCATTCTCTTCTTGTCCCGCAACCAATTCCTGCAATAATGCTTCCGTTCTAGCTACTGCAACAATACGATACCCCTTCTCTAGCAGATATTTAGACACTGCTTTTCCAATTCCTCGTGATGCACCCAATATTAAAATCGTTTTTTTCATTTCCTCACACTCTTTTCGTTATTTAGATGATTGAGAAACCCAAAAAAGTGAATTTTCGTTTATGGAATATATACAACTTTGTGACGTCTTAGGAACGTTGGCCGAGAAACGTTGTATATATTCACAATAAGCATTACACAAACAAAACGTTTCGCAATTGCCTATTTCGTTATTGAACTAATGTATCAACATGTCGTTACAATAATTTCAATTCAACATCTTTACCATAAGCTTCGCAATTTTTCCCTATCTATCTTTCCAATATGATTTTTCGGAATCTCTGCCACCTCAATAATTTTATATGGAACCTTGTAATTTTCAAGACGCTCTTCCAAATACACCTGCAGCATACTGACACTAAAATTCTTATCAATCTCCCTTACAACATACAGTACTGGAACATATTCCAGAACATCTTTCGGATCCTTCACTCCTATACAGGCACATTCCTGTACACCATCATATTCCAAAGCTGCATTTTCAATTTCCAAAGGAGACACTTTTTCTCCTCCTGTATTAATCACATCATTATTTCTTCCTACTAAATAAATGTATCCATCTTCATCCATATATCCCATATCTTCAGAATAAAAAATCCCATTTTCCAAAACCTGTTTTGTCATCCGGGGATCATCATAATATCCTATCATATTCATAGCTCCGCAAATCGCAAGATGTCCAAAATTCTGTTTTGAAGAATGAATCACTTTTCGTTCATCATCTACAATACATATTGAAACACCCTCAACCGCCTTACCAATGGCATCCATCTTTTCTGTATTCTGATCCAGTCGCATATAAACCGTTCTTGCTGACTCTGTTGCACCATAGGAATTATAGAGACGAACATCTTTTAACTGTTCTGACAATACTAGCCGCATTTTCTTATCCAATGGTGCCGTGCAAAATTCAATCTTTTCAACTGTTCCCAACAGCAAATCTAATCTCTGCCTTGTCTGAAAATAAAGCACCCGCAATGCAGATGGCACCATATATACACAATTACACTGTTTTTTCTGAATATTATCATTCATCTTTTTCAGAGAAGCAACGCCATCCTGCAAGACTGCTGTACTTCCTTTATATAAAACCGCCCGAAGCGTAGTAAGACCAAAGGCATGATGTAGAGGCATCGTCAATAAATTCCGATCTTCCTGTACCATCCCGCCACCGGATATCACATTCAGTGCTCCTGCCACTTCGTTCTGATGACTAAGCATGACACCCTTTGGAGTTCCAGTGGTTCCAGTGGTAAATAATATATCCGCTAGGGAATCCGGTGAAAATTTTCCTCTTACCATATCACAACTTGTGACATTAAACACTTCATATGTTTTGGCACCCTCTTCTGCCTGATTCAGGATAATATACTGGGGAGAAAGACTTTGAACTAAATGAGATATTGAAGATAGCGACGCATTTTTTTCTACAACAACACTAACTGCTCCCAACCAATGTACCGCAAAATATACTTCAACAAACTGAACACTATAATCGGCTGCAAGAACAATTTTATCACCGTTACATATCCCCTGCTTTGATAAAACTGCCGCATATTGCTGTATCTTTTCCCACAGTTCTTCATAATTTACCTGTGTACAATCCGTAACAACAGCAATTTTATCTCCCTGATGTTCTCCATAATATGCAATTGCTTCAACAATGGAACCAAACATATTTTACTGTACCTTTCCCGCTGTCACTTTTTTAATAGCTCCCAAAGAATCCATTTGTAAAACATCATCAAATTCAAATTTGATACCAAATTCCTTTTCCAATTGAAGTACCAATGACATACTGGCAAGGGAATCCCATTCCTCCACATTGTCACTATTCATTTCGTCATTTAACTCAATATCATCATCCAATTCCATTACTTCCCGGAATATTTTTTCCACTTTTTCCAACATAATGCATCACTCTTTCTATTCGTTTTATATCACTTTAATCATGATAATGATAACTACTCTCTCGAATCTTCAAAATATGACTTGTACTCATATCTAAAATAACACTGCCCCAGGAAAGTCCCACACCATAACCACATAAATATAACTTTACCTGACTTTTCTTTTTCAATTTTTCTTCTTCTTTGCATATAGACAAAGGGACAGATGATGAAGATGTATTCCCATAGTCTTGCAGTGAATACAACATTTTTGACAACGGTATTCCACAAACATCTGCAAGATTATCAATAATCATTCTTTGTCCCTGATGAAACACATAATAATCTATCAAATTTTCTTCTAACGAAAAATACTGCATTGTTTGCTCTATACTTTCTGCCACATCATTAATTGTAAATGCAAACACAGCGGTACCATCCATCTCTGTTGCTTTTCCGTGTTCTCTAAATATTGTCCGAAAACGGGAGCCGTCTGATTGATGGCGGTAACATAATCTATTTCCCTCTTCTACCTCAATTGCTGTTGCCGTTCCTGCATGCCCAAATAATAAATAATCTGCCGCTCTCTTCCTCTTAATATCTTTTCTGCCATCAGATGTCAACAACAATGCACGTCCGCCAGTCTGATGAATCAGACCTGAAACAATTTGTATTCCTGCTGTGTAACCGGAACAGCCGAGATTTACATCAAATGCAAGACAGTTTTTCCCAATTCCAAGACGTTTCTGAATTAATAATGCCGTGGAAGGAATCTCTAAATCCGGCGACTGCGTAATATACACGATTACCTTGATACTATCCTTAGACCATTCTAATTCTTCTATCAAATCCGATGCAGCAAGTGTGGCAAGATCGGATGCCGTCTGTTCGCCAGAAAGAATTCTTCTTCTCTCAATACCAGTAAGTCTCATCTGCTTATTAATTTTATGAGAGCTCAATTCATCACTTACACAGTCCAGATTTTCAATATTCTTTTTGGGAACCACCGAAGCAATCCCCCGAACTGCAATATTGGAATATTCCCCAAACATAATATCCTCCATTTATATTGTGCCTTCTAAATTTAGTAACATTTTCCTAATAATTCATTCCTCCACTAATCGGAATTGCAGCACCTGTAATAAATTCTGACTTATCCGACAACAGAAACTCAATCATATATGCAATATATTCAGGTTCAATCATCCCTAACGGCTGCTCTTCTTCAACATTGTTAAAAAGATCGATATTATCAGTCATAGGTGTTTTTACATAACCCGGCATAATAGAATTTACCCGTATCCTTCTTCTTGCCAATTCCTTTGCCATAACCTTTACCGCTGTATTTACCGCTGTCTTTGATGCCGAATAATTTACTGTTCCCTTTTTACAGACATTGCATGCCAAAGAAGACATTACTACCACACTAGAACCATTTGCAGAATACTTCCTTGCCGAAAAGTATTTTACCAATTCAACAAACGCCTCATAATTAAGCCGGAAAACATATTCCATATCTTCAATAACGTTCGCTCTTACCGGAGTATTTGCAGATACTCCAGCACAATGCACCAACCCATCTAAAATAAGCCCTTCTTCATGACAAAACGTAAAAATCTCCTCTATCCTATCCAGTTTTCTCAAATCTAGCGGATAAACATATGCCGGGGATGAGAGTTGTTCCACCAGACAATTCAATTTTTCGGCATTCCTTGCCACTAAAACTGTTTCATATCCTTGTTCTGACAAATATCGTGCTGTCTGCTCTCCGATGCCGGAAGATGCCCCTGTTATTAAGATTTTCTTTGCCATATCACACCTCTGCTCTTTCTCTCATCTGTTTACCGAAACCAACGTACCAGTTGTATATTGAGAATCACCTGATAAAAGATAAACCATAGCCTTACCAACAAAAAGCGGTCTTCTCATTTCAGACGGACAACCTTCCTGTAAAAACTTTTCAATCCATTCCTGACCACTTCCCGTAATCTGTACTGGACTCATCTTCGTCTCATCATACAATACAGCATTGATCCGCAATGTATCGGAGTTGATGTCTTCCTGTATCTCATCAATAATTTTTTCCAATTCTGCTCTTTTTGTGTCATATAATGTTTTATTCTGTGAGTAACGTATCGTCTCTATATTGGATGCAATTACAATACTTGCACTCTCTTCCATACATTCCCGGTTCTGCAGCAACAAACTTGCATCATGAACAACATCTAGTTCCATATCATTATCTGCAAAAACAACACCATGGATTGAAATATCATTTTCAGTACAATATTGGGCAACTGCATCAAATAATGACAATTCAGGCTCATTACATACTACATGAGATTCAAAGAACAGATCCTCCTGAATGTTACGCAGCTTGTCTTCATCTGCACCCGCCAAAATAACCTTTGCCGCTCTACCACTCAAATAACGGCTGAAGCTCTCTCCCATTGGCTTATCTGCACCAACAACCAAAATATTATAATTACTCAGCCTTTCTCCCGAAACCTTGTCATCATCATAGTGTTCATCTGTTTCTATTACCGGTAAAATATTCTCTGTTGGAACCTCTGTATATATCGTTCCCCAGGAAAGTCCTACACCAAATCCACAAAGAAATAGCTTGACACTTTCTTTATCCGCAAACTTATCCCGGTTCGCACAAACTGTAAGGGGAACCGATGTACCTGATGTATTCCCATATTCATCCAAAGAGCGAAGCTCTTTTCCATCTGGGAACTCACAATTTGCTGCAATACTATCCAAAATCAGTTTCTGTGCCTGATGAAAAATATAATAATCAATATCTTCTTCCTTCAAGCCAAAATGATCTTTAAATACTTTTACATCATCCGAAACATCATTAATAGCAAATTCAAACACTGCCGTTCCATCCATTGCTGTTCCTCTGCCAAAATGCCGGATAATTGCTTCATATCCATTACCATCTGATTTCGTCATAAATTTCAAATTACTTTGTTCTACCTTTTCCAAAGCAATGGCAGCACCTGCAGCACCAAAAATCATTCTGCCGGCAATTGCACTTTCCGTCATGGATTCTTCTGGCTGCAACACCTTACTTGCTGTATCTCCAATCAGAAGAAGTGCTTTATCTGATACCTTACAAGACTGTAGCAGTGCTGAAACCACATGTACTCCAACATTAAAACTGGAGCATCCCAGATTGATATCAAAGCAAACACAATCTTTAGATAATCCGAGCCGATGTTGAAGAAAAAATGCTGTTGATGGAAGTACATAATTCGGTCCTTGTGTAATATAAATTAATACCTTAATTTCTTCTTTTTTCCAATCCAGTTTCTTCATCAAAGGTACTGCGGCCGCATAACACAAATCAGATGTTCGCTGATGTTTCCCTGAAATATGCCGTTTATATATGCCTGTAAGACGCATTTCCTTCTTTGTTCTTCTCTGTCCCAAAATACTGGCATAGTTAGCGTTCTCTTCTACATATTCCGGCACTGCCGATGCCATTCCTTGAATTTTTATATTAGAAAATTCGCCTATCATTTCCTCACTCTTCTCCTATGATAAATAATCACATATGTCCTGAACCGTCTTAAACTCATTCATCTCATCTACCGTAAGCTTTTTGCCAAATTCTTTTTTGGCTGCAGCCATTAATGATAATTTACTTAACGAATCCCATTCCTCAATCTCTTCCAATTCAGATGAAACCTCTAATGTCCCTTCATCCAAATCCATTAATTCCTCAAGCATTGCAATTTTTTCTTCTAAACTCATTTTTCATTTCCTCATTTCTTTTATTCTATTTATATATATTCACATTGGTACCCTGCTTCATACATGATTCGGTCGATCCTGATCACCAAACCCCCGATATACATGTATATTTTCTTTGAACCATGTGCAAAAATATATCTCAACATTTTTCTGTTCAAACGGATCAAAATAATTCGGAATAATATTTGAATCATTATCCGTTTTTAAAAGAAATCCTGCTTTCTTCATAATCTCTTCATCAATACCATAACAATAAAAATCTACGTATTCATATTCTCCCTCTAAAAGAATCCGGTCTAACTCGCAGCCAATACCAGCCAAATCATCATCTCTCCCAAAAAAATCTACTATACGAAGAATCTTTGCTTCTCCTACTACTTCTTCTCTTGAAGCAAATGCACTTTTCATTCCATCCTTGCTCTGAATTCCCCATAACTTATAATTAAAATATGGATGCTCATAATAGCGATGTTCAATATAAGCGGGACTTCTCCTAGGATAATCTTTATATATTTCTTCTAAATCCACCTGATTAACAAAATCAGAAAATTCAGGCAACGGTTTAAGTTTACTCCCTGTATTCTGTACAGAAACCACTTCATAATGATTAATCTGAGCTATTCTAAACTCTCGTTCTTTTCCCAACCGATAATAATGATACAGCTTATCCACTGTTGCCTCTCCTAATGCCTTAATTGTCCTTGCATACCGTTTTTCCACTCCGACAGAAATAAGGTTATAGCATTGCATATTTTTCTCAAAATACCTTGCAATTTCTTCTCCAAGCATACGACCTTCTGGATTTTTCAGAGACCGAACCATCACCGTAGACATACAGGGCCACTCCTGCTCCATCATTGGAATATATCCCATCGCACCATAAATTTTTCCATCCATATCATCCTCAGCAATAATATAAAAAACCTCGCCGTCTCTGACATGCTGAAATTCAAACATGGTCCGGTCATTCCCCATAATATGCCCTTTTTTCCAATGTTCATCTATAAAATTCATAATCCTCGGAATATCTTTATATACTGCTTGTCTTATCTGAATCATTTTATCCAACTCTTTCTGTTTATTATTTATGCCTTTAACACAAATAAGCCGTACCTATGTCTTCACAAATACAGCTTTATTTTTCTATATATTCTGTTATCATCCTAAGCCCCTGCATCTTTTCGTCCTCCTTGCACCAAAGAATGCCTGTCTTATATTCGTTGATAGATAAACATACCAATAAATTTTCATACATTATAGCAAAAGATATCCTTAATATAAAAACTTAAGGAACTCTCTGTATGCTATATCGACAAAAAATTATCTTTCCTTAAGCACCTTCTATCAATTTTCCAACTATTTCCATATATTTCTTTTTCTTATCTATATCACTATGGATATAGGTACGAAATGTGATATTAATATCCGCATGTCCCAAAAGCTCACTGATTGTCTTATAATCACAGCCAGACTCCACTAAACGGGTAGCAAATGTATGCCGCAATCCATGAAAGGTCACATACCTGGTTCCATTGTTCTCCATAAGACGGTTATAATATTCTCGCAATGTACGTGGTTCAATGAACTTGTCAGACCTGCCGGTTAACAAATATGCATCTGGATCTGCTTGAAATTTTTTTAATATAGGCAGATACTTCTCCGGCAAAGGAATGTATCGGTTCGCCTTAAAGGATTTTGGAGCAGCGACAATGACTTTGCTTTTTCCAATGCCATTTTCTTTTGTATATATACGCTGCAATGTCTGTTTCACATGAATTAATCCTCTTGCAAGATCAATACAGTCCCATCGCAAGGCACATATTTCACCAATTCTCATTCCTGTTACTAATGCCAGTACAACCCCTATGCTCTTTAGAGATTTCTGTTTTTTTAAACAATTTATTATCTCAAATTCCTCCTGCAAAGTCAAGCAATTTTCACTTGGTATAGATGCTTCCATCGTGTCCGGTATTGGATAATGATATCTTGTCTTTCCAAGGATCACGTATCCTTTCTATTCTGCTTTTCCTAAAATCCCCAGCCATAGAGCCATTATATCTTTCACAGCCTTAATTGATAAATACCCGTCTCCATCCCTTTTTTCTTTTGGGCTAGTGATAAAATAAATTCCTGATTCATATCACAGTCGATATCCTTTATCTTTTTTTCCGCAAAATAGGGGAGTATATGATTTTCAATTGCCACAGAATATGTTGCAAATGTGGACTCTTTGACAAAACTTCGATATTCCTTTTGCCAAATCCTGATCCATTTTTCCGCTGTCATATCATCTTTAATCTCTTCCATTACGCTATTCCTCCATTTTTAAATGTATTATTTCACAAACTCAGCCCATGATTAGTATTTAGAAAATCCACCCTTGCAGTCAAGTGATTTTTCCGAATTATATCAATGTATCAAAATTCACAAATTTACAAGGACATCAACATTTCCTTAAGTTTTTATATTAAGGATATCTTTTTTATAATTATGAAAATTTACTGGTATGTTTATCTGCAGAAAGGAAAGCTGTATTTTAAGAAAATGCCGATGACAGATTTTTGAGTGTGCAGAGAATATAGGCAGGAGGTATATTATGATAACGATTCGACGGGCTGTATATGAGGATATACCTAAAATTATGCAGTTTATTGATGTGCATTGGAAGAAGGATCATATTCTTGCCATGGACAGGAATTTTTTTGAATGGCAGTTTGTAGACCGAGGAAAAGTTAACTTTTATATTGCTATTGAAAACGAGAAAATTTGTGCTATTGATAGTTTTATTTTGTATAACGATTTGGAGTCTCCAGATATGACCGGCAGTATTTGGAAAGCAGTTCGATGTGAGGACCCTATGATAGGCTTGAAAATAAACGAAGTAATGGAACAAACAATTCATCCAAGATATTGTGTAGGGACCGGATTTAGTTCCCGGACTGTAAAATTTCATAAACTGCTTGGACATACCGTCATAAAAATGGACCATTTTTACCGTTTAAATGATTTGCCCAAATATTATATTGCTAATATAGCTTACAAAAATATTTCTATTCCAGATGAAACATATTATAGTCTTGAGAGGCTTAAAACACCAGAAGACATGCAGGAAATAATTACTGATAAAATATTAAGATCTCAGGTTTTTTATAAAGATTATCATTATATATCCAAACGTTATTTTGAGCATCCTGTGTGGACTTATGACGTCTGGGCTATAAGAAACCATTCCCATGAGAGCAATGCGGTTATTGTCACACGCACAGTATATTATAAGAAGAGCAAATGTATTAAAATAGTGGATTATTTCGGAAAACTGGATGAATTTGCAAAGTTATCAGGTGCTTTTGACAAACTGATGCTTGAACAAAATTGTGAATACATAGATATTTATTCATACGGGATACCAAAAGAATTATTAAAACAAGGTGGATTTTGTGAATTGAACGGTAGTGATCCGAATATAATACCAAATTATTTTCAGCCATTCCTGCAAAAAAATGTTGATATTTGGATGATGAAACCGGATATTGATAACTTTTTTATGCTGCGTGGTGACGGAGATCAGGATCGACCAAGTTAAATGGGAGGGATACGATAACTATGAAAACAATTCTTATTACCGGAGCTTCATCCGGCATTGGCAGAGCTTGTGCTGAGATGCTGGCTCAAAATGGCAATCGTTTGGTTTTAGTCGCTCGTGATAAAGAGAAAACGTCTTATGTTCGAATGATATGTATTGATGAAAAATATCGGAAAAAGGTTTTAGGAAACCAACTAATGAATGGATATTTTAAGATGCATAAAGAGTATAAAAGCTTTACTTTATGGTATGATATCAATAATACCTGTGCATATTCTCTGTATCAAAAATGGGGATATGAACCAGAGGATATGTATAATTTAATTTTCATATTATAATTAAAAATATTTTCCGAAAAAATCATTGCATATTTCATGTCAGAATATTATAATCATATCAAAGCATTATTTTCATATTCGGTATGGTCGTTAGTACTGCATACTTGCCGTTATCTTATATTATTTATTCATTTATTCTGAAAATTCGTGCTTTTATTTACCCAATTATTTTTATTAACAAAGCAGGAGTTTTCTTTGGAATAGGATAAATATATTTCCTTTCTGCCGTCTCCTGCTTTGACAAAGGAGGAGTTTTTATGACAGGAAACAGAGAGTACAAAAGTGACGTGTTCAGTATGCTGATGGAGGATCCACAGAATGCATTAGATTTATATAATGCAGTAAACCATTCAAATTATACAGATCCCGCACTTGTGGAGATCTGCGTATTGGACAGAGGGATTTCACTGACGATAAGAAATGATGCAGCCTTTGTTCTGGATATGAATTTAAGCATTTATGAGCACCAGTCTACTGTATGCCCGAATATGCCGGTTCGGAGTCTGATCTATTTTACCTGCACTCTTGAGGATTTGCTCAAAGACAGCAACATATACGGACGCAAACTGGTTAAGATTCCCACCCCGAGATTTGCGGTATTTTACAATGGGGATGAAGAACAACCAGAGCAATACGAATTAAAATTATCCGATGCATTTGAACATCCGGTGGAGAAACCGGAGATTGAACTGATCTGCAGGGTGTATAATATTAATTATGGTAAGAATCAGGAACTGTTGTCAAAGTGTTCTTTTTTAAAAGAATATATGACATTCGTGGATTATGTAAGAGAAAACCTCAGAAAAAATGGTTACGAAAAGCTGGAGCATTCAATTGAAATGGCAATTGACCGTTGCATTAAAGAAAATGTATTGCGGGAATTTCTTATAAAACGCCGCACGGAGGTGGTAAAAGTGATGAAACTGGATTATTCTTTTGACAGACAACTGACGCTGGAACGAGAAGACAGCCGGACAGAAGGTCGGGAAGAAGGGTTAGCTGAGGGTCGGGCTGAAGGGTTAGCTGAAGGAGAAATCATAGGGATTATTAAAAGCTACAAACACTTAGGTAAATCCAAAGAAGAGACAATGGATTATCTTATGAAAACTTATCATCTGACAAAAGAAAAGGCAACAGAATTTATCAACAAATATTGGGATAATGTGTAGTCTGCTCCCAAAAGAGCATCAAAACACAAAGCCAAACTATAGTGGAGATGTTTCCTGCTTCTTTTATTATCAGTAATTTTGTCATAATAAAACAAGAAGGTACAAAACGAAACAATCTGATGCATAATGTATCAAATTAATTTATTCTGTACCTTCTTTTTATTTGGCTCAAAAATACTTCACTTAATCTCTGAGATTAAAATTCTCTACTCATTTTCTTTTAACATTTCTACTACATTCATCGGTGGCAAAACAATTGGATCAACACCTGGTTGTGCAGTAAGAAGCGTAATTTGACTCCTGAGATATGGTAACACAATTGCCACCGCATTATTCTCAACTAAATACTCATTCTCTGAGCCTGTAACAACAAAAAATCCGCTAATTTTAATCTTTATATTATACTCTTCCTCTTTTATTCCAGTAAACGTTATAGTAACTTTTCTTTTTTGGGAATCTGATTTATTCATACCAATATTGACTTCCATAGACATTTTTAATTCATTTTCACTTCTCATTCCAATACGGATAAACTGAATCTCATCAAATACTAACTTTTCTAATTGTAATGCACATTCCATTCTACTCCCCCCTTATGCCACAAGTTGTATCCGAGACAATCTTTGAATTTTATTTACATTTTTTGTCAAGATATCATTTGTTAATTTTCCCCTCTTCAACATATCATATTCATCATCTTGTGTTATCACAAAAGACGGTTGTTTATAATTTTGTAATGCAATCTCGTAATACTGTGATTCTTCCTTTTTATAAAGTACTTTATCTCCTCTTAAATCCCGACAGTACTGTCGAATTTTCTCATTATTTAATTCAAAATACATGCCCTCCTTTGGCAATATTTCTTTACTTACAGAAAGTGAATCCTCACTCTCAATATTAAACTTTTCCTTATCAAAATCATATTCTGTAACATATAATATATGGTTAACTGCCTGCCTAAAAACATATTCCATTGTAATGTCATTATTCAACATCCCTATTAAATTAGATGTCAACACCTCTGCTATCACATACCTCCCCTCTTCATCATCTATACATAATGTTAAAAATCGTTTGCCATTCTGATTCTCACATACAAACAGTATAGGTACATCAAAGGAAACTAAAACCTGCTCTACTGCAAGGGATCCAAATCCCTCTAATTCAATCCATTCTTTTCGCATTTTTCAATCACCTCAAATTCTTTAGATATATCTACATCTACGTATAAAAAAATATTTACATGTGAGTTTCCTTCTGAAATATCACACGGACCATATTGTTGTCTTATTATTCCCTTTGCAATCGCCTTATTCTTTGTTGGAAACTTTGTTATCATATGCATTTCTTCCAAATCCATAAAACACGAGCACCCATAACTCGTAATTTGAGTTGGATCATATGGTATACTCGGATTATTTCGTTCAACATGTGAATAAAAATCCGTCTTATCAATATACGTTTTTTTCTGGTTATACCTCACTCCCCTATATACCTGCTTATCTTCATATTGCACTCGTAAGCTTTTGGGAAATGCCACACGACCATCTAACAAAGCATCTCTCAACACGGTAGGGAAACGCTTATAGTACATTTTATCTATTTCCATTATATTCCCCCATCCTTATAGTATATACACTACCCCTTATTTTATTATAACACAACTGTCAATCACTAGATTATGTGATATTTGCTAAATTAATAGAAAGTCTTGTGTTTACCCGATATGTCTTTAACCTTCTCTTTTATACCATTTGTTTTCTCTCAATTAAACATTCTTGATGCTTTTTCTCATTATAGTCGATTCCTACCAAAAATAATCCCTGAACATGTTTCTCATCACATACTAAGGTTACTTCCAGTACCTCTTTAAAAGTATCAACAATCTCTTTAACCCCTCCCATACTTTTTATGGATAAAGCTTCCTACCTGTAATATTATACCAAAAGCCAATCCTGTCAAAAACCAAAATACTTCTCCCTCAATCTGCGGTTCGCCATAACACTAAGATATCTTTCCAATTTTAACCGTCCCACATTATTGGTTACATTCTTGCTCGCAAAGTTCTAATTATACCTGACTTTCTCGATAATCTTCCTTTTCTCCCTATTCTCATCTGCAATCTTTTTCAGCAATTTTACCGCTGCTCTGTACTCAGTCTTATTACCATTCTGAATAATCTCATAGAACATGTTACCTTTACCCAATCTTAAAATCTCTTCGTTCTCCCTCCTCACCATGTCCCGGAAATACAATCATATCCTCTGGCAGTTCTTCCAGAAATGGTCTTGTAATCTGATTATATTCTTTCCTGCTGCCTCCCGGTAACCTTGTTATTACTAAATTACCTCCGACAAGACTATCACCGGTAAAAATATACTTTTGATCTATTATAATACAGATACTTCCCGGAGAATGTCCCGGAGTTTGTATCATCTTAATCGGTAAACTGTCAAATTCTATCTCCATTATCCCCTCAAATCCCACATCTACCTTACAGGAATACGTCTCTACAAATAACTCTTGTGCCATTTCCCGTTCTTCTTTTGATTTTGTAATAAACATTGCCATGTAAAAAGCAGACAGATTCTTTGCAGGATCTGTAACCATTTCTTTACACTTCCGGCTTCCATATACTTTGCAGTTCCATTTTTCTCTAAAAAAATTCACACCGGATATATGGTCAAAATGTTCATGCGTAAGAAGAATGACTACCTCCATTATCCCATGGCTGTTCAGTAATTCCTCCGCCTCATGATTTTCATGGGGATCAATAATGAATGCCTGTTTTCCAATTATCAATAGATACATATTAGAAGTAATTAACGGCATAATATATTTGTATACTTTGATATTATTTATCTGATATCTGCTTACCATAGTTCTCTCCAATGCTCACTCTTTGGTGGGAAATCATTTGTGTCAAGCCGGGGCAAAATCAACGGATTATCCTTACCTAAATCAGCGTGCCGTGCTTCCACAGAAAATCCCAATTTACATCCTATTTTTGAAACATAATCCAATACCCTGTCATCATAACCGCCATACGGATAATTCATAACAATATAGTCGGAATCTATGACTGTCCGAAAATAATCCAGTCCATTCTGGATATCCTCTTTCATCTTATCTTCCGGCAGACGGTTCAGCCAGTAATGTCTGTCTCCGTGCAATCCAAAAAACATTCCCGCTGCTTTCATTTCCTGAATCTGTTCCAAATTCATATAAAGCTTTTTAGAAAACTCCTCCTCTGGCACTCCCACACTCTCCAAAAACAATCTGTCTACAATTTCTCCCCGCAGTTTCTCCTCCAAATAAGACTGTAGCAGCCTTTTTACAAAAATAACTTCTTTTGGATCCCATCGGTTCGCCACTGCCAGCTTATCAAACAAAATCTCGTCAGGTTCAATATTATATCCCTCTTTCCGATATTCCTCCAACAGATTAAAAATCTCTGGTACCAGCTTTTTAAAATCCGAACACGCCAATATAAAATGAATTTTGTTTACATCCAGCACCTTTGCATATTTGAGAATCGCTGAAGGAACAAAAAAGGAACCCTGCATTCCTTGTTCCTTCAATATGGGAAACACATACTGGTAATGGTCAGCATATCCGTCATCAAAGGTTAAAAGCATTGCCTTATCCGGTAGCTGAACCCTTCCATCAAGATGATCAATCACCTGTTCCATGGTAACTACATGAAAATTTTCCTTAAAATACTGTATCTGTTCCTTAAATAATACTAATTCCAGGCCCTTAATTTCAGGATATCTGCTGTCTGCAATCGGTCTGACATAATGATACATTACAATTGTTAAACGATCCATCATACTCCATTCCTTTTATAAAAATAATTTTCTAAAACAGCACACTTTTATCGATGCCATTTATTATCACCTTATTCCTCATTCTGGCACAAAGCATGCAAATATCCTAGCAGCCTCGCCCTTCCCGCAGCATCCAACGAATGATATTGCTGTAACAGGATAAAATCCTCTGATTTGTCATCCACCAACATATAATCCACATCCCATTTATCCTCAGGGTCAGAAGTACCTGATAATAATTCATTGGGGGTCATCTGCAATGCCCTGCAAATGACCATTAATTTATCTGCTGCTGGATTTGTCTTTTTGTGTTTCCAATCACTAATTGTGCTAGGTGTAATTCCTGTACGGTCTGCAAATTCCTTTTGGGAAATCCCTAATTCATTTAACCTTTGAAAAATACGTTCACTGATTATCATATCTTTCCTTCACATTCTTCCCTAAAAATACATTAATGCATCTTTTCATATATCTGTTCTACATCATACTGTGGTGCAAACATCTCCGCTACCTCAATAATTCTTTTAATCCTGCTAATATCTTCTTCCAAATTGTCGGCAATTTCTTCAGCACTCAATTTTCGAGCAAGTTTCTTACACACCTGATCGATTAAATGCTTATCTGCTCTTTCGGCCCGACCTTCTTCCCGACCAATTTTCCGTTCTTCTCTTCTTGCATCATCCATAAAAATCTGTAATGTCATATATTCCCGCCTCCATTCCTGACTCTTCTTTACTTTAGAAACCTCTGCCTGTAACGCATTAGGAAATATTCCCTTCGGAGCCATCCCATTAAAGAAATCCAACAAGTTCTGAAATTCTTCCCCTATATCATCCGCCTTTCCCACCGTATTAATAAATATTTTCTCTGTTTCATCCCCTAAGATCAAAGAAAGATCCTCTTTACAACGGTTTTCAAATGAGTAGATATGTCTCCCCTTCTTAAAAGGATCAAACGTACATACAAAAATAATGATACTGCGGTTCAGTTCACTATAACTCTGTCCTTTCTCAAGCAGATCCAAATCAATTAAATCCTGATAATACCGGGTTCTCTTATTCAGATAGTCCCGGCTCGTTGCCTGCATTTCCAGGTTATATACAGTATGCTCCTCATCCTCTAAAATCACATCCAGGCGAATGCTCTTTGCATCATAACGAATATCGATGGTTCTTTCGTATTCCGGAAATGTAATCTCCTTAATCTTTACTCCCATAACCATCTCTAAAAACTGTCTACAAAGCTCCTTATTCTGCATTACCTTGCTAAACATAAAGTTATCGGTTATCGTCAGTTCATCAAAGCTTTTTCCTGTCATAATACTACCTCCAATTATAGCTAATTTGCAGTCATAAATCAATAAATGTTGCTTCTTTTTATCTTTACGTATTTTATACGTTTATACGTATTTTAGGCTATACTCTTTTTTTTGTCAAGTATTTCAGTCAATCAGTAAATATTAAGCCGGGAACACGATAAATAATCTGTTGCTTTGGCAAAATTGCAGACATCTCTAGTGTAATGGTTTTGTAATCAATTCTTCCAATCTGCTCACAATCATCCCCTGTTTTGCTGCACCACCTTCTGTGGCATCATAAACCGGCATTGTGACATCTGCTTCTTTCACCCGTTTCTCCATCCATCTTCTACAGGCATCAAACGGACGGCTGGTATATACCACACCACCGCCGATTGCCGAAACCTCTATCATAGACTCCAAGTCTGCAAAACCTCCCTGTTCACCACCACCGGATACGTGCATCTGATTACCGGTAAATGCAAGGTCAAGACCGACAAACACAATGCGGAAAGCCTTGAACTGAATCGCTATATCAAGAGCTGTAGTTGCAACAGACCCCCCTGTATGATACAAATGATAATGATGCTCCTTTGCGTACTGCTCCGCCCTGTCATAGCCCTCCTGACAAACCAGATATTTCTTTCCCTGATAAAGCTTTGCAATATCAAGTATTGCAGTGGACAACAAAAGCATAGGCACCTTTTGATCCTCTAACCCTTTAATCTGGGAAACCGTCACCTGTTTTGGATCAGTAATAATGACATAATCCACGTCAACTCCCTGCTCCACTAACTTCCGGAATACTGCCCCCACAGCCAGAATAACAGTATGTTCCGGTTTCTTCTTCAGTAAATGTATATTTTTGCCGAGAGACGGTCCCGCTGCCACAATAATAACCTGTTTTCCTTCAAATTCCTCTCTAAGCTCATCTACATAACCGTCACAATACCGGAAATTTACCCTGCTGTTCTGTGCAAAAATCTCATCATATACCCGAACAGAATTATCCCGTATCACATAATCCTCCATTTTTTGTTTAACCTTCGGATTCACAACATGCATTAAAGAAGGACGATGAATAATTAATACACTGTCTCCCATCTTTGCCATTGCCGCACCAAAAGCGGAATAATCCTTATCATATACAATCCTCATATTGGGACAATTCCAGAACCAGTCCATTCTTCTCGTTTCAAACAGCTTCCGAATCACTGTAATATCTGATTCGAAAATGGTAATTCTGGCGTTCCGGTCTTTCTTCGTCAATGCCTCTGCATGGTAACCAAGACCCAGTCCATATATAAGGTAATCTTCTTTTTCCACATCATAATAATAATCGGCAAACAACCTTGCCTCCTCATAGGGATTATAATTACTGTTGAGGTAATAGGTTTTTCCACCCCTTACAACCGACATGGTCCATGCACCCACGGTTGTCGGTTCTATCTGATATTTCGTACCGTAATAATCACTTTCTTTCCACAGACGGTCTGCATTACAAAGTGCCTCATATAATATCGGATCCCTGTCTTTTAATTTCCCGAGATTCTGGGCAAACAGGTCAATCTCTTTATCTGATAAAACATTATCTCCCTCGACAAATCGAATTCCATTTTGAAAATCAATCAACAACGGTGTCACCTGTAATCTTAACAGATCACAATATAACACATAATCCTCACTCTCCAGGCAATCCATCAGAGAAGTAAGCATTCCCATAACATATTCCTCATTAATCTCTAATCCAGACTGGGCAAAATATTCTTTACCCGCCAACACCTCGGAAAGAACCTTGGATAGGGTTGCTGACAACCAATTTATATGATTAATCACTGTCATATAATCCTGTCTGGCCACTGCCTTTATCATTACATCCATACCATCTAATAAACCAAGAATCTTAACGTATACTTCTCTCATCCAATTCATCTCCCTGTCCTAAATAATTTTTAGTTACTTTTCACCATTATAACATAGTTTCTTCCATAAATCTATTTGCTTTTAAGTACCCTGCATTGTATAATGATGTTGTTCCGAAAAAGTAGACTACAGGAGGAAATAATACATGCAGATTGAACATAGAAAAATCGGACCGGAATATCCGCCTCTCGTCATCGCCGAAATTGGAATTAACCATGAAGGCTCCCTACAGACTGCCTTTGAGATGGTAGATGCTGCCGCTCGTGCAGGAGCTGAAATCATCAAACATCAGACACATGTAGTGGAAGATGAAATGTCTCCCGCTGCCCAAAATGTCATTCCCGGCAACGCAGATGTATCCATCTATGAAATTATGGAACGATGTGCTTTAAATGAAGAGGAAGAACAACAGTTAAAAGACTATGTGGAATCCAAAGGATTAATTTTTTTAAGCACTCCCTTTTCTCGTGCCGCTGCCGACCGGTTAGAGCGAATGAATGTATCTGCCTATAAAATCGGCTCCGGTGAATGCAATAATTATCCCTTAATCGAACACATCGCAAGCTTTGGCAAGCCAATGATCATATCAACGGGAATGAATGATCTAAACAGCATTCAAAAAACAATCGATATATTAGAACAATATCATATAGATTATGCACTGCTGCATTGTACAAATATTTATCCCACCAAACCGGAATACATCCGTCTTGGTGCCATGCAGGAATTAATGAACCGTTATCCGAATATTCCGGTTGGGTTATCCGACCACAGCCTGAATAACAATGCCTGCTTAGCGGCTACGGCACTGGGAGCAAGTATATTAGAACGGCATTTTACGGACAGTTTATACCGTCCAGGTCCCGATATTAGTTGTTCTATGGACCCTGCTACCCTTTCCGCATTGATTCAGGGCTCGAAAGAAATATTTAAAATGCGCGGCGGCAAAAAGCAGGCATTACCGGAGGAACAGGTTACCATTGATTTCGCTTTTGCAACGGTAGTCGCCATCAAAGATATTCAGGAAGGTGAACCTTTTTCCAAAGAAAACCTCTGGGTAAAACGTCCGGGAACAGGAGAAATCAAAGCAGAGTTTTATTCACAATGTATCGGACAGCTTTGTAAGCGGACAATTCGAAGCGGAGAACATCTGCGGAAATCGGATGTATCCTTATCTTAGCCAATTAACCAATCTTTATCTAATATAACAATTTTGTAATAACCGGATTGTTACATTAATATATAGGAGAATACTTACTATGCAGACAATTGATAAATCCAGATTAAATAAACACCGGGTGATCTTTTTAACCGGCACACGTGCCGATTATGGCAAAATGAAATCCCTGATCCGTGCACTTCTTGATTGTAACCAGTTTGATGTTCATATATTTGCAACCGGTATGCACATGCTGTCCAAATATGGTTCTACCTACAAAGAAATCATTAAAGATGGTTTTCCAAACATCTATACCTTTGTGAATCAAAATGCCAACACCGACATGGATATCGCACTAAGCAATACAATAACCGGTTTCAGTAATTATATATCCGAACTACAGCCAGATGCAATCGTTGTACACGGTGACCGATTAGAAGCATTAGCCGGAGCGATTGTTGGTGCCTTCCGCAATATCCGTGTATTCCATATAGAAGGTGGAGAAATCTCCGGTACTATTGACGAATCGATCCGCCATGCCATAACCAAATTCTCCCATTTTCACTTTGTTTCAAATGAAGATGCAAAGAAGCGGATTTTACAGCTTGGGGAACCCGAAAAACGTATCTATATCTTTGGCTCACCGGATATTGATATTATGTATTCAAAAAAGCTTCCTTCTTTAACTGAGGTAAAGCATTACTATGAGATTCCCTTTACAAATTATAATATCGTTTTATACCACCCTGTGACAACACAGTTGCAACAGCTTTCCGGATATGCCAAAAAACTGGTTGATTCCCTGCTTGCCTCCAATAAAAAGTGTGTTATCATCTACCCAAATAACGATACAGGAAGTGATTTTATTCTCAACGAATACGACCGCCTTCTGGGACATGCAAACTTCCGTATCTTTCCTTCCATGCGTTTTGAATATTTTCTTACCCTGCTCAAAAATGCAGACTGCATGATTGGTAATTCCAGCTCCGGTATCCGTGAAGCATGCATTTACGGAATACCTGCAATTGATATCGGAATCCGCCAGAAAGGCCGCTATAAATTATCCGATTGTCCAAATATTATTCATATAGAGGAACCGGATACATTATTGCCGGCTATTGAACAAACACATCATTTACAGCTTGCACCAGTATCTCACTTTGGCAATGGTAACAGCAACCTCCAATTCCGTGATATTTTGTTACAAGAAAAGATTTGGACTTCAAATATTCAAAAACAGTTTATGGATATTGATTTCTAATATTATTAAATTCATTATACCTCTGCCCTATATAATGAATAACCTTTATCTATATCGATTAAGAAAGGATTGTTTTCATGTATAAAGACCAACGAATTCTTGCAATTATCCCAGCCAGAGGAGGAAGCAAGGGAATACCGAATAAAAATATAACAAATCTGTGCGGCAAACCTCTAATTGCTTATTCAATTCTCGCTGCTCAAGCAAGCCAATATATTGACGATATTATTGTGTCCACAGATTCGGAACAGATTAGGGATACTTCTGTTGAATATGGTGCATCCGTACCATTTTTACGCCCTGCTGCTCTGGCATCCGACACCTCCAAAACAATTGACTGTATGATTTATACCATCAACGAGCTTAAAAAGAAAGGGCATCGCTATGACTGTGTCGTCTTATTGCAACCTACGCAGCCAATCCGAAAAGAAGGTGTGATTGATGAGGCGATTTCCCTGCTTCTTGACAGCACAGAGGATTCCTTGGTCAGTGTTACCACCGTAACCGAGCATCCGATTCTGATGCGCACTATAACAAAAGAAGGAACCTTAAAGTCCCTTCTCCCAATATCCAGTACTGTACGCAGACAGGATTTCCCTGATGTATACCGGGTTAATGGCTCAATCTATATCAACCGGATTAACAGCCATTTTAATTCCTCCACCAGTTTAAATGACAACCTTCTCCCTTTCTTTATGGAAGAAACATACTCCATTGACATTGACTCCTACGAGGATCTTAAAAAAGCAGAAACAATTCTCCAGCAGCATATGCCGTTTTGATTGTATGGTTTTTCTATGTAAAACTACTTACAAAACGTAAAAACGAATGTAAGCAATGCCAAAAAGAATAGACCAAAATTCATCATATCCTTAAAAATCCTGTGCATCTGCCCTCTCAATACTGGTCAGCATTTTATCTCTTAACAATAAAAATTGCTGCTCATCCAGATCGTAATCCAGTAGTCTGAGCATCGTATTATCAAACAGATTATACTCCAAATCCCGATAAGGGTTTGTCCTATAATCTGGAACCCATTCACGTATTACCGCCCGCATCTGCAAATAGGTTTCATAGGAACGCTCCGGGAATTCCTCAAACACTTCCCACAACATATATACATAATATTTTTCTAAAAACAACCACTCAATGGCATCCTTGTTTTCTTCCATCAATCCCCGCTCAATACAGGTCTGTAAAAAACCAAAGGTAACCTCCATTTTATCAAACTGGTATTCCTGATGCTTGTTCCGCACTGTTCCCTCATCATTGACAAAGTAATGATATAACACTTTATCCATACAATAATAAGATTTTGCATATATAAATGCAAGATAACAAAAGAAAATATCCTCATAACGGATCTGTTCCGGGCAGAATATATCATGCTCTGTCAAAAATGATTTTTTGTATACTTTATCCCATAATACTGCTAATGCAACATGACTTCCGATAAAACTCTTCTTTTCCTCCGGATTAGTCAGATCCATATATCCCGGCTCCCCTAACCGTTTCGGTAGCTTCCGATGATTCTCATTCTTTGCAAAATCCCATCGGCACTCCACAAAATCGCAGTCATGCTCTTCGATTGCCGCAAGCATTTTCTCATACATATCCGGCTCTACCCAGTCATCGGAATCCACGTATCCAATATACGGAGCAGATGCATACTCCAGTGCAGCATTTCTCGCTGCACCCTGTTTTCTGTTTTCCTCAAAAGGAATAACAATTATATTCTCGGGATATTGTTTTTCATACGACATCAGTTTCTCTAATGTTTTGTCCGTGGATGCATCATCTACAAAAATCAGCTCCATGTTCTCAATTCCCAATGTCTGGTGAACCAGACTATTAAAACAGCGGTCTAAATACTTTTCTACGTTATAGCAGGGAATAATAATACTAATCTTCTTCATATCTGTCTCCTGTTAATCTGCTTTGCGTCCATTCACTACACTTTTGTTCCAAGCTGCCATTTATCCTTATCCAGCCATGTGTCTAATCTTATATAGAAATGCTATTTAACAAACTCATCTTCAAATTCCAGTTCATCATATACTGCTTTTACAGACTTTGCTGCTCTTACTATACATTCAAAGTATTGCTGCATAATCTCATACTGTTCCTGAGTCGAAACCGTTAATTCTTTCTCCCACAGTTTCATATAATTGTCCAGGTCTGCAGCATCTATTTCGCGCTGTACCAGAAAATTTGCATCCGATGCGTCATACATTTCACATATTTTCATCATTTCTCTATTTAGCTTTTTATATTCCTGAACATTTGGCTGTCTGACAGCACAAGCCATTTTTATTCCCTTTTTAGCTAAAGATACGCCTTCTTCCAGTTTTTTCACTAAATAATGATAGCTCCGTCTGTCATGCAAAAATCTCTCTACTAATTCCTGTCTGTCCTCCGGTTTAAAAACAGGTTCTACTGACTCTATGATTCCTTCTATATCATATTTTTCCTTTGCATATTCAGCTAATGCCTCCTGCAGGGACATAACCTGAGTACCGTTTATCTTTGCACCGCCTTCTGTCGCATCAATCACCTGCATCTCAGAATATAAATCCACCATCTGTTCAAACCATTTTAAGTAGTAATAATAATCTCTGGTTGTATAAATGGTTTCTCCATATACATCCTCTACTTCTATCAGTTCCCTTCCAAAATGATCCATAGACAGCTTTTCTTTTCCCGCATACATCTGATTCCCAGTTAATGCCAGATCCTGTCCCACCAAAATCAACTGCTTAAATCCCAGATAATGACAAAATGAATATGCCATTGTGGCAACAGAGCCCCCGCTTTCAAAATTTCCAAGCTGGTGACCCGCTTTCGTATATAAATTCTGTATATAAGGATTTTCTGTTTGGGTGAGAATCAGTTTTTTGCTCTGCGTCTTTTCTAAAACCCTACAGCTCATATCCGTAACACCCACCAGAGGGATTTCCCGAATTCTTTCATCGTCAAATAAGGACAACTCCTTCCGGGGATCAATTGTTACGATCATATCCGGGAGAATATTCTCCCTTAACATATATCTTACCGCTGTATCCACACACACAATGCAGGTTTTTCCCTTTGCCTGTCTCAGTTCTTTTATATTTTTTTCCAGTGACGGTCCTGCTGACACTAAAATTGCAGGCATATTGTCTGGAAATAAGTTTACAAAACTATCCGCACAATAACTTTCCGGAATATATTTTAACATATTAATATTATTTTCCACGGTTATATGTCCCAGTGCTTCAGCAGTCTGTTTATTGGCATACAACATCTGCGTATGAAATTCAATCGTACCTTGATACTCCGTATATTGTTCTGGAAATAACTCTTTGTATTTCGGCAATACACAAAATTGAATCTTCTTTATTTGATGGTAATGAACATAATGATTCAGCACAATAGGAAATTCAGCAATGGCATAGATATGTTCTTCCTGTTCCGATGCAATACCATCTGTCACCAGCTCACAGTTTCTGCTGTCACAAAACGAAGATACATCCAGACACTCTTTGATACATTCCATAACGGCTTCACAGGGTTCATAAAAAATAACCTTTGTTGTCTGCCCGCAGGCTTTCATAAGTGCATCTGCAAATATTCCATTTCCAAACCCAAAAACAAGAAGTACAGAATTATCCTCTAAATCGGTATAGGGTTTTGCAAATTTTTCAGCTTCTGCAAAGGGTTTATATATGCTATTGAGCCGATAGGTCTGTCCCTCCTTTACCACTTCCAGAATTCCGTTTCCATCCTTTGCCTCTGCAATCCTTACATCAACGTTCATAAAAAAATTACTCCTCATCCATCCGTTCTAAAATCTCATACTGCAGTATGTCTGCCAACAATGTCACATCCTGCTGTTCCATCGCTTCCAAAGCAGAACGCAATACCTCCGTCCATTCTCCCCCCTTCTCTTCTCCAAAGCCTGCGAAAAACTGTTCCAGCTTCGGCAGTACCTGAATCAACCGGGGATATGCCTCCTTAATATTCTGTTGATACAATAAATCAACAATCGCTGTAATTTCGTCTTTTATTGTCTCTTTTAATTCCATCTTATAAATTCTCCTCTATTCTTAATTCCCACAACAGGGTTATTGACTTTACCAAATTATATAATCCCATAAAGACTATAACTCAAGAGTAGAAAAGTCAATATATAAATCATCATAAATATTAACCTTTACCACATCTTGAAAGTTATAGGCAGCGGCTTTGAAAAGTGTTTCTTCCAATCTAAGTTCCTATACACTTACCTTACCACAGTTTTGCCAAAATATCCATTCTTTCTATTATAAAAAAGTAAAAAAAGGGACCGACCCTAAATGGATCAGCCCCACATTTCCAATAATCTGAATTAGATTACTGAAGTAATGATAATACGCCCTGAGTAGACTGGTTAGCTTGTGCAAGCATTGACTGTGCAGCCTGCTGTAAGATCTGATTCTTAGAGAAGTTAACCATCTCTGTTGCCATATCAGTATCACGAATATTAGACTCAGAAGATGTCAGGTTCTCTGAATAGTTCTCTAAGTTGTTGATTGTGTAATCCAAACGGTTCTGGATAGCACCAAGCTGAGAACGTACATCAGATACTTTCTTAACTGCTGAAGTTACAGTATCCATTAATGTATGAGCCTGTGTTGTACCAGCAGTACCGTCTGCAGCAAGATTTTGAGCTTTTGCAACGGTCTTATAAGAGTTTAATCCTAATGTTGTAGAATCAATCTTGCTAAGAGTGATAGTCATTGTCTCGTTAGAGTTTGCACCAACCTGTAATTCAATTGAAGCTTTACTACCATCCAACAGGTATTTACCGTTGAACTGAGCCTTCTTAGAGATGTTATCAATCTCACATACCAACTGCTTAACCTCGTCAGCGATTGCCTTACGGTCATCAGAAGCATTTACTTCGTTGGCTGCCTTGGTTGCTAATTCACCCATACGCTGTAAGATAGAATGAATCTCATTCAAGTTACCTTCAGCAGTCTGGATTAAGTACTGACCATCTTCAGAGTTGCTAACTGCCTGATTGATACCTCTGATCTGATTACGCATCTTCTCAGAAATAGAAAGTCCTGCTGCATCATCTGCTGCTCTGTTTACTTTGTAACCAGAAGATAACTTCTCTGATGACTTAGCTACTGCCTTAACATTACCGCCAAACATTCTGTTTGCATTTGCTGCCTGCATGTTGTGTTGTACTACCATAATAAATTCCTCCTTGAATATAATGTAGCTTCCCTGCTACATTTACTAGCAGCTTTGCTGCCGTGAATAAATTATATAATATCTCTTAAAGAGTTATTATCCTTTTAACTGTGATCTACCAACCTTACATTATATATATCGGTGGCTTTTAGAAATACTTTATAGCATTTTTTAAAAATTTGTAAGATTAATTTTTCTGGTCTAGAAAATAAGAATCCGGTGTTTTTGTATTATTCATCGTCTGATGATAATGGGATGCTACCGAAGCCGCCACCTTCTGAGAACCATACTGCTTATGCTTTTTGCTGAAACACTGCACCAGTCTTTCCCGGTTCCGCTCCTCTAATACTTTGATCTCAACACCCAAATCCGTACATTCCTTAATCAGACTCTGCATCTTTTGCAGTTCATTCCGGTACAAATCCTGCTTATCCTTTACCTCCCTATGTATCCTTCCGTATACGGATGTGAATCCATCATCCAGACGATTAAGTTTCCCAATAAGAACCTCTTTTTTATTCAAAGATTCCTCTAGCAGGTCTTCGTCAAAATCTGCTTTCCCTGCAATCACACTTTGCTGTCTTGTAACCTCTAATACATCCTTTAATACATCTGCCTGTTTCTGTAATGTATCAATTAAAACCTGCACATAGTTATGGGTATCTTCCATATTGTACTCCTATACTTTCATTCCATCACATCTTGTTCAAATCCGACTATTCGGGCTTTCTTGGCTGTTTCATTATCTGTCTCCACATATCCCTTAATTCCCTTAGCTGTACCAATACATCTTCCAACGCTTCCTGATTCTGTTTTGTAGTGACCTCTACCATCTGGTTAAAAATATATGTATAGACCAAATCAAAATCCTTTGCCACCGGATACTTAAAATCCAATGTAGCCTGAAGTTCTACAATAATCTTTCTTGCTTTCTGGATATTAGCAATCGCATTTCCCTGTTCACCTGTCTCCATATCCTTCATTGCCATATTACAGAACTTGATTGCTCCCTCATACAACATCAATGTTAATTCCGCCGGGGTAGCTGTCGATACCTTGTTATTCGCATACTTTGCATATGGGTTTCCCTGTATCATGCTTCTTCTCCTTATAACGGCTACTCATTTCTAAACAGTGCCTTATTAATTTCACCGGATATTCTGATACAAAACATCCGGTGATTCCAACATATCTGTTTCATTTTCATTATAAGCGAAATATTCTTTTAAGTCAATAACCCCCGAAACAAATGTCGTAAAAGTGCTAGAGACTGCAAAACCGGTGGAACATCTATACTACCAAAGTTCCGCCGGTTTTGCTTCAAGCCTTGAGACTATAAATAAAATATTCTTTTACGTCAGCCATCCTTATCAACCGCCAAATAACTGGGCAATATAATTCTGCTGGGACTGAAGCCTTGCCAGTGCAGTTTCCATGGCAGAAAACTGCTTGTAATATTTATCCTCCTCTGCAGTGAGCTTATCCTGCAGGCTGGTGACATTCTTCTTAAGATCTTTGATCTCTCCATCCATCTGTTTGTCATTGTAGAACGTCATGGAGCTTCTTACATTTACAATACCCTTTTGTGCCTTTTGCAGGTTCGTATACATCTCACTGCCCAGAGTCGTAAGCGTTTTAATAAGAGCTTCCGGATTGGCTGAAATAGCAGCTTTTAACTTATCCTCTTTATCTGCATATTCCGGATCCTCTGAATTACCGTAAATATGAAGCTGACCCTTTTCTGTGTAACCACCGGTAACAATACCAAAAGAGGATAATGCATATCTTGTAGTGGTACCGTCTGCATTGGTCACTGCAACAGATTTGTTAAGCGTCGTCCGCATACTGGAAAGCAAAGAACTAATGGTACTGTCTCTTCGAAGCAGAGAATCCTTAATCTTGTCTTCCCATTTCTTTGCGTCCTCCTCCGTCATGGCATCCTTTTCCTCCGACGTAAGAGGTTCATAACCTCTGGAACTGTCTGCATTATAAAGCTTATTCATCTCGGTGATCAGCTCATTATATTCTTTTACAAAGTTCTTAACTTTATCATAGATACCGTCTACATCCGTATCCACAGAAAAACTCTGTTCTTCCCCTTTTGCACTAACATCTATAGTCAGCCCGTTAATACTAAAACTGTTGCCAGACTGAACATATTCTACCCCGTTATAGATAATCTTCGCATCACTGGCGGCAATCTTTCCAGCTTCTCCATCTGCCAGATCAAGTCCTAATGCTTTCCGGGCATTTGCATCCTCTGCACCCGTTGCATCTTTTACCTCTATCGTAAATCCATTTTTCGTTCCCGTATTCTTTGAACTTAAATAGAAACGTCCCTGATTAGCATCATAATTAGCACTAATCCCTGCCTTCTCCATGGCAGATGCAAGACCGCTTAATGTGGTGGTACGGTCTACTGTAATCTCTGTACTATTTACCTTGATTACAGTTCCCTCTTTCACTCCAATATCCACAAGCTTTGTGGAAGCCGTCACATCAGAATCAGGAGTTTCTTTTTTCTCATAGGCAAATACCGAACCTCTAATACTATTCGTTTCAATGGTATCTCCCTGAGGAGCAATCTTCATACCATCTCCGTTCTCATTATAAAAAAGTCCTAATGCATCTGCACTGGTCTTATCTTTTGCCGTAACCGTAATAGAATGCCCGCCGCTAAAAACACCATCCTGCTCTGTAGCAGTAGTATTCGTAAAAGTAAGGGCTCCATCTGTAAAACTGGCAGTAAGACCTGTAGTTCCTAACTGATTATTGATGCTGTCTAACAAATCATCTATCGTAGCCTCTGCACCCAGATTAATATTCACGGTTACTCCCACTGCATCCGGATCGTTAGAATCCTTCACTGTAAAACTGGAATTATTCAATGCATTCTGAATGGAATAACCATTCTGGTCATACAAATCTGACAATTTCTTACTGCTATCTGTTGTCCCTACATAAGAGCTTGCACTATATTTTTGCTTATTAATCTGATGTCCGGTCCACATCTGGGCACTGGCGGTATCTTCCACCTTTACCTTATGATTACCGTTTACCGCTTTAAGTCCTGCACTAATCTTTACACCGGTAAGGCTTCCATTTACCGCCTTTGCACTGTAGGTTCCGGTACTCTTAAAGGTTGTCAATGCATTCCGGTAGAAATTCAGCAGTTTTGTATTAAGGGAAGCCCATGCTTCCTTCTTCCATTCTGCCTTTGTCTGTTTCTTCTTTGCATTATCTACCTTTATCTTATGTGCATCTGCTAACTGCTTTACCAGACTCTCTGTATCCATTCCCGAAATCAATCCGGTCATTCTGACTCCTGCCATATCAATTCCCTCCTATCGCTTCTCATCCACTAACAGCCCTGCCAATTCCAATGACTTTGCAATCATATCCAACGTTTTCTCCGGTGGAATTTCTTTAATCACCTTATCGGTATCTTTATCAATTACCGTAATACAAATACGGTGGGTCTGTTCATGATACTTAAATTGACATTGTGTATGCGTTGGACGTATCTTTTTATTAATGTCCGCTATCGCACTTTTGACTTTTTCCGGAGAAACCTCCTGGATATCTTTTGAATCCTTGGATTCTCCCTGACGTTCCTGCTTCTTTTGTCCGGCACTTCGGTCACCACTTCCCTGTGCAGCCACAACCGGACTAAAATTCTGTGTAGATACCGCTGCCTCCACTTCTACGCTGTCAATCGGTGCAGCCGTTTCCACACGAGCCATCTGATTCATTACATTGCTCTTAATGCCTTCAATTGCCATACTCAATCCACCTCCGTGTGAAATTCAAAATATCTCTTGTAAAAATATTCTCTAATAATGTTATCGACAGTTTCTTTTTAACATTTTATACCTATTCTATGGTTTTTGCAATTTTTTAAAGAAAAACAGCAGGAAAACAAACTGAGCCTCCCTGCTGCAAATCACATATACATATAATATTTAAAAAATGTATAAAATTTCTGTTATTTTTTGAATAGGTTCTTTAAATTTTCCTGTACCGTATCAGAGGCTGCTTCCTTGTTCGCCTCTCTAATCTGTGTATACACTTCTTCCCGGTATACTGGAACGGACTTTGGTGCCGTAATTCCAATTTTTACCTGATCACCTTTTATTTCTAAAACCGTTATCTTGATGTCATTTCCGATGACAATCGATTCGTTCGCTTTTCTGGATAAGGCTAACATACTATTCACCCGCCTTTTCTTTCATTTTCTGTACGGATTCATATACATTAAACTTAACCGGATAATCCGCATTTTCTACAACCAGTTGAACCCCCTTACGTTCCTTTGAATTAATAATAATTGGTGCTTTCATATTTGCCGTTATCTTTGTCATATCCGAAGGCACAGTCAGAATCAATAGAAAAATTAAATCTTCATCTGCAGGATCCTTTAGAGGCTTTAGCAGTTCATCCTCTATCATTGGGGCATATTCCGGCGTAACTGCAGACGGATCCACAACAGGAAGTGCCAGCAGCGGTTCATCCAGAGACTGCAGCCAACTGATTCTTATTTTATCTTCCCTTTCAATATCATACAAAATAGCATAATGCTTGTATTCTTCAAAACCAATAATGCCGTTTGGAAACTCTAAAACTTTATCGTCATCCAGTTCCACCTCACCAAAAAACTTTGTTTTTGCTATCATTTCCCCAATCTCCTTTTATAAGTAATCCAGCAATGTCTTTTGTATCACACTGCTCGTCGTTGCCAAAGCAGCATCCATGGCAAGTTCTGCCTGATACAGCTCAATTGCTATTTCCTCTGTTTCTACATCTTCGTTAGAAGATTTCAGTTCATCAAAATCATCCAACTGCTCCTCTACACGTTTTTGAATCAACTCTAATTTGGAGTAAGTAGTACCGCCTTTTGCCTCCACTGCACTGACATCCGACATGAAATTCTGGAAGTTTGTCATATTATTTCCAAACAGCTTCTGCATATTCTCTCTTTTTAATGCAAGCTCTACATCTGCATCCTCCAACATCTTGTTAATCTGTGTCACAGCACTTTGATTGTCTTTGTACTGTGGATCGGAAAGCATATTATTTAACTTTTTAATGATATTTTCGATATCTAATACATCCTGTACGGCTTGTGCCATATCTTCAATACAGTTACCCATTTCATGGGTAATCACATCCTTGCCCTCTGTATTTACTGTAACATACTGGTTAAAATTCACCTCATACTGGATTGGCTGACCCTCTTTACTTACTGTATAATCCGTTACTTTTTCCGTACCGTCTGACATCGTTTTCGTCTGTTTACAGTCAAAATACATCTCTGGTCGTAAATCTCCGACATTAAAATGCGACTTCTTATAATCAACCGTAATCTGATCTGCACTCTTGACCGAATTATAAACATCTGTTCCAAAAATCAGCTCCCCGGTCTCAGGAATATAATGTACCCCATTATCTGGTACATCATAATAGCTTGCAGACTGCGAAGTGGACATTATAGTTGGTGTGATTGAATGCTCCGTCCCCCCCGCATCCGTATATTTCAATGAAAACTCCGTACTATCCAAATCTCCATAAGCAAGCTGCAGGCGGTAAACACTCTTATCTCTCGGTGATGCATAAGTAGATGATCCTGCCAGAATACCATCCAGATTTTCAGGTGTTACACCGTTTAACACAACATTCTTAACCTTAATGCTTTCCGGTGAAATATTCTGTGTAATATTATAGGATAATCCTTCCTTTGCCGCCTGATTCTGGAAAATCATATTGGTTTCTGTTTTATAGCCGGAAAACAGATATCTCCCCGCATAACTTGTACCGCCCTCATCATAAATGGCCTGCTTGAGTGATTTCAGTTCGTTAACAATTTTATTCCTGTCATCCGTATAAAAGGTGTCCGTTGAACCCTGCGTACAATATTCATAAACATCTTCTAAATGTCCGATTATATTCCGGATAGAACCCTGTGTGGTATCTACCCAGTTCATGGCATCCTTGACATTCTTCTCCTTATACTGTGTGAGCTTATCACAGGTAGTTCTAAGCTTTAATGCCCGGATCGCAATGACAGGATCTTCAGACGGTGTTAATATCTTTTTACCTGTAATAGACTGTTCATTTAATTTACTGACTTTTTGCATGCTTTTCTGCATATTGCGGAGGGAACCGCTCGTCACCATTTGATTTGTTATTCTCATCCCATATCTCCTGTCCGGTTACTCCATTAACCTCACTTAATTACTGTCCCTTCCCTGAACAGCTTCCCTGCTGCCTTTGTTCTCTAAAATTGCAAAGGCAACACGATACATTCTTTATATCGGCTTATCAGCCTGTTTCATTAATAAGCTTATCATAGACTTCATTCATAACAGAAATCACCTTACATGCCAGATTGTATCCCTGCCGGTACATAATAAGATTGGCTCCCTCTTCATTGGAATCTACAGATGAAACAGACAAACGCTGCTTATCAGTGGCATTCGTTACTTCGCCCATATTCTTGGAAAAGGTGTCATATTTTAAGGTATCGACTCCAAGAGAGGTGGTAATGGCCTGCAAAAACTGGGCAACCGTACCCTGAGAATATAAGCTCTGGTCCGTCATTCCTGCTATCATATCCATCAAAATATCCTTTGCCTCCAAATCGCCCCGGTCAATATCTTCTTTATAGGAAACCACCAGCTTGGACTGATCCGCTACAACAGATTGGTTCACTCCCCAGTTCCCTGCCGTTAACCGATAGTAACTGGAATCACTGGAAGATAAACTGTTATCTCCAGCATCCTCTTTCGCTTTCGCGGTTGCCGTTAAAACAAAGTCTTTCCCATATATATCCGATGCCGTTAAGAAATCCCGTTCTGTGGCTTCCTCGCCGTTTGCATCTGCACCCTTTGTAAAAATATCATTCATATATTTGGACAACGTTCTTACAAATTCGTTTAACTGTGTCATATAATATGGAATTCCCTTACAGTTGATGCGTTCACCCACACTTGCCACTTTTCCTGTATCAAGAGCAATATTCAAATCGGCAGGTATTCTTTTCCCTGTATCAGATATAACTGTAAGATTTTTAAAGGTAAATGTGTTCAGCTTGCCGTCGGCATCATAAACCGCATCCCATCCCTCATAATAATATTCCTTACAGTTCAGTGTAATGGTTCCCTCAGACGGAAGATTCAGCTTATCTAAAGAAATACCCTCTTTTAACTGTATCTCTGCAATAGAGCCGTTTGCAGTACCATTTTCCAATTTCGTAATGGTCCCGGAAAACGGATTGTTATTATTGCCATCCCGTATATCCAGCAAACCTCTAATCCGACCGGTAATATTCCCACTGTTAAAGTTAAATTTATCGCCTACCGTATTGTCCAGACCTTTCCAGTAAACATCATATAATCCATCAATATCATTTTGATTAATCTTCTCTTCCCGTGCAACTACCATTAACTGCCGGCATTCCATATCATCTACCAACGTAGCATTACCAATCCGCACTTCATAGCGGGTTGCTCCGGAATCCACCGCATCCTTGCCGGTACCATACATAATCGGTGTCTCCACAACCGTTACATTCACCAGCTCCGATAGCTGATCCACAAGCAACTCCCTCTGATCCCTCAGATCATTCGCATTGCCATGTCTCGTTTCAATATTCCGAATCTGTTGGTTTAATGCATAAATCTTAGAAGAAATGGAATTAATGGTATCCACATGAATCGCAATCTCATTGTTGATATCCTCTTGTGTATTCTGATAATTGGTCGTCGTTTCATTGATCAGATCCGTAAAATTTTTAACCGATTCAATAAATTGCGTACGAAATGCCGCATCTGACGGACTGCCCGCTAATGTCTGCATTGCCGCATCCATCTTTGCTAACAGTTTCGTATATCCTGTCTCTGCTGTTTGTTCATTTAAGTAAGCTTCCAGTTGGGAAAGCTGCTCCTTGGCCCCGGCATATTCACTATATCTGGAATTCGCTAAACGGTACTTTGTATCATAATAGATATTCCGGGCCTGACTGATTCCGGTGGTATCCACACCAGTTCCCATCATTCCATAAGAGGCACGCAAACGTAATGCCTGAGATGCCTGAGAACACACATATTGTCTAGAATATCCTTTTGTATCTGCATTTGATACATTATGTGCCGTTGTATTTAATGCCGCCTGATAATAATTAATCCCGGACAGCCCTGTATTTAAACCTAAAAATGTTGATGGCATATTCCCTCATCCTTTCTATCCTGATTTGCTAGCCCAGTCTACTAATCAAATGTTCTACCATTTCTGATACAACGGTAAAATATCTGGAGGATGCATTATAACCCTGCTGAAACCGGATCAGATTGCTCAATTCCTCATTGGTAGAAACTCCTGAAACATTCTGCCGTTGGTTTTCATACTCATAAACAGCCTGCGTCTGTGCTTCTGCAATTCCCATATATACATTACCTTTGTTACCAAAATCATCTACAAATTCACTGTAATATCCCATAAAATCAGTCGTATTCAGACTGTTTGGACCAAGAGTTCCAAATTCTTCTCCCCACACCTGAATCAACCGATCAGCGGTTGTCTGCACTTCCTCCTTCTGCGAATTTGTAAGGGGCAGCAGACTGGAATTAAGCAACAGCTCCTGATTCACCTGCAGATTACCAAGCGTATATAATGATAATTTATTATCTTCCGTTTCCTCATTGTAAACTTTTACAGTCTTTGTTGTTGTCGTTCCGTCTTCATTCACAATCTCCACCTGCTGTTCGGTATAGCGGTTTAATGAAGTACGCTTAAATAATTCCGTCCCCTGAATCTGGTTTTCCTCTCCCATACCATATCCGGCTTTTTCCTCATCTAATATCCGGATTGTTTTCTGGATCGTATTACCGTTTGGGTCTTGTGTCTGGATCATTATCTCTTTATTTGGACAAAGAATATCATTAATGCTTGTTACGATTCCGTGAATCAGTTGGTCAAACTGTGCAATAATATTACTTACGGTATACGGTTCCAAATACGTATTGTAGTATTCCTTATCTTTTACAAACTGCTCATAATCAATCTGGTACTGTGCGTAATCCGTCTGATATTGTGCCATCGCCTGATTATACTCTGCATTATCCGCATAATCTGCCCGAACCGGTTTTTCCGGAGATTTCGGAGCAATAGGGATATCCGTATAATTGGGAACCCAGTCTCCTCTGGACATGATAATCGCCTTCAAGGAGCCGGAATCTTTTTGATTCTGAGCCGTAGGGGCATGAAACAGATTAAATACATCGTCATGATCAGCTTCCCAAATCGGTTTTAGATAATCACAGGTATCATTTACCTTCGTCGTTCCCATTCGGTAGACTCTATCCATGCTGACCAGTGATCTGTTTTCTGCATAGACATCCACCTGACCGTTGCTGTTTTCGTGATATGTAATAGAGATTAGTCCGCTCAACTCATCTAATGCCAGATCTCTCTGATCTCGGTAATCGTTTGCACTTTCTATACCGCCTGCCTCTATCTTAACAATCTTACTATTCAGTTCATAAATGATATCTGCCAGTTCATTAATACGGTCCACCTGATCCGTTATCTCTTTATTCAGATTCCTCTGATAGGTTGTAAGCTTTTCATAGATCTTATTCGCCTGATCCACAAAAGTAACCCCATATGCAATATAGGCGCTTCTCTTTACAATACTGTTGGATTCCTTTTGCAGCTCCTGTGCCGCATCCCATAGGTTCTGCATATGCTTTCGAAAGCTTCCCTCGCTCTCTAATTCTCCAAAATAAGTCTCTACTTCTGATACTACACTGTATTTTTCCTGATAAAACTGCTCTCTTCCATATTCGGTTCGATAAAGCCTGTCAACAAATGTATCCCGGACCAGTCTTACATCTGCTATTCTTGTTCCCAAGCCTGACTGTTTGGTACCATTCGCTGTCCGCCCTAACCGGCAATAGGATAAATCCGTAAAAATAATCTGCTGTCTGGAATACCCCTGCGTTCCTGCGTTTGTAATATTATGAGATGTAACATTCAATGCGTACTGGTGTGACTGTAAACCGGAAACACCTACATAGAAATTACCCATCGTTCCTGCCATGCACTTTCCTCCTCTCGGCATCAATCTTTCAAATGGCATATTATTGATCTCTATCTATCTATTGTTTTGTATCAAATGAGGAATATGTTCCCCCAAGCGTTGTTCCACTGTAAGAATCCTTGTTATAATTCGCAGTCTCCGGTACCTGATTTATGGAATGCAGCAAATTAATCGAATACTCCGTTATCTCTAAGGACTGTTCTAACAAATCACGGTTGTGTATACTCACCTGTCTTAGTGTATCCACCTGCTTTAACAGCTTATCCCTAACCGTAATTAAAGGATGCTGAAACTCCGGCTGCTTCTCCATCATTTTAATGACCTCTGAAACAGTAATCGTTTTCGCATCCTTGCCCATTACTATTGCTATCTCTTCTAACGCCTGATTTCTTTTTCTAGACACCACCGCAAGCTCATCTACGATCTTTTGCTCTCTGGCATTCGCCTCTTGAAGTCTTTCCAGATCATTTGCCACAATAACAGGTGTCTTTTCCAATGACTCTTTCGTTAAAGCTTCATATAATACGCTTTCTTCCTCCAAAGTCGTGATTAAATTTTCAATTAAGCTTGCCATCTGACTCTCCTTCGTCTCCAACAATTGTTCCTTATATTCCAAGAAACTCTGTCACCGGAATTATAAGAACTTCTCATCAAATGCGGCCATAAGCTTATCTGCAAAGCACTCTGCACTGACTTGATAGGTACCGTTTGCAATGCTTTCTTTTAATGCATTCACCTTATCTTCTCTTACATCCGGAACCGAACTAAGTGCAGTCTTTGCAATCTGCATGTCTTTTCCCACGGTTGAAAAGGATACCCGATCTCTAGTCGATGTAGCGCCATTCACACTGGAACCATAACTTTTATTAACAGATTGCTTTCCATACACCTGAGCAACCTGATTGTATGAACCAATTCTCATCGTTACACCTTCCTCCTTCTTTACCACCCAAATAATCTATCTGAAATGGCCTGTTAAGTTTCATTTATTATTAGATTCAATAAATATATCGGCTTCTTTTCATAAAACATTATACCCCAGATAAAGATTTTTACTTATCCTGTTTATCCAAAAATCTCATTTTAGCAGCTTCTTTATGCCGTTTTTCTACAATGGATTCATTTGTTTTATACATTGTGCTCACGTTGTTAAGAAGCTTATCCTTGCATGCCTGACAAAGACGCCCTGTCTTGATCGTCTTTCCACAGCTCTCACAGTCAATCCCAATTCCCGATTCATCCGAAAATGCCAGACGCTCTTCCCGGATCCACCGACGGATTTGTGATGTCTGCACCTCATTTGCCTTTGCAACCTCCGAAATACCGTCATGGGGATTCTCCTGAATGTATAATTTTACCTCTAAGAATTTTTCTTCTAATTTATCCTTACAGCTCGGACAAATAGGTGGTCCACTCAGATAATTAAATAATCTTTTACATTGTGTACATACTTTTACTTCCATCTGTATATCCTCCTGTCAATTTTCCTGCTATGTGAAGCAGTCTTCTTATTCTTTCTCACTCCAGATAGCCTTCTCCAATCGCTACACTTGTGTAATACACTTCTTCTGTATTCTCTGCCAATAATATCTCCGTACACGCCTCTATTGTAGCCCCCGATGTATAGATATCATCTACCAGCAGTATCTTCCTTAATTTTATCCTATTTTGACCTATTTTAAAAGCCTTTTTTAGATTTTTCATTCTCTCCTTATCATTCAGCTCCTTCTGTGGATTGGTATCAAGATCTCTTACCAGATAATCCACATACACCGGAATGTCCAGCCGTTTCCCAATCTCCGTTGCAAGTACCGCCGCCTGGTTATATCCACGGCTCCGTTTCTTCCGCGGATGCACCGGTACTGGAACAATCCCCCCTAGTCCCAGTCTTTTGATCTGCCCGCCATACCGGTGGCATACACATTCCGCAAAAAATCCCCCGTACTCCCGCTGGTTTTTATATTTAAAATCATACAACGCTGATTTTAAGGGATCTTTATAAAAAAAGACAGGAAATCCTCTATGATAACTCTTCGGTACTGCAATACAATCCCTGCAATACTCCTCCTCTTCCCGTTCCAGTGTCTTCCCACATTTCATACAATAGGGCGGTTCTACTTTTTTTAACTGCTTCAGACAGTTTCCACATACTTCCGTCCCCTGATACGGTCGAATCTGTCCACAAAGTGGACAGTGCCGCGGATACAATAAATCCAATATTATATTTTTATTTATCATATATCTCCTTTTCAACTATCAGTTTATAGCATTTCATCTTTACACCATTTTATACAAATCCCTGAGCTGCCATCTCCTGCAGTCTAACATCTAAAGACGAGTATCTCTTTTGTTCATCATTATTGCGAATCATATTCTCCACCAACTGTCCGTTTCCGACAATCACCACACACTGCTTTGCACGGGTTACCGCCGTATAAAGCAGATTCCGGTTTAACAAAATTTTCGGTCCGCTAAAAAGGGGCAGTACAACAGCCGGATATTCGCTGCCCTGTGATTTATGTATCGTAATGGCATAGGAAAGCTCCAGTTCATCCAGCAGGCTATAAGGATAACGCACTTCTTTTTCATCATCCAGAAGGACAACCACTTCCTCATTATACTCATCAATTTCTTTCACTACTCCCATATCTCCGTTGAAAACACCCACACCTTCTTCTACTTTAAAACGCCCCTTCCCACTGTAAATACTCCATTCCAATTTATAATTATTCCGAATCTGCATCACTTTATCCCCTTCGCGGAAAATGATTCCGTTATTCAATTCCTTTTCTTTTTTCCCGGAATTTGGAGGATTTAGTATCTTTTGCAGTACTATATTCAGATTTCCCACCCCCAGTTCTCCGTTCCGCATAGGGGTAAGGACCTGAATTTCTTTTTCCGGACAGCCTATATACCCAGGCAGCTTCTTTGTCAGAAGCAGACCAACTTCATTTGCAACCTCTCTTGTATTAACCCTTGGCAAGTAAAAAAAGTCTTTATTTTTATTATCCAGTATAATTTCTTCTCCCTTATTAATCTTATGTGCATTTTCCACAATGGTACTTCCTTCCTCCTGCCGAAAAATCTTATTCAGGGAAACCACCGGAAGACACCCAGAGCGAATCATATCTTTTAATATATTTCCCGCTCCCACAGAAGGAAGCTGATTTTCATCTCCCACCAGAATCAAATGGGTTCCAGGCATTACAGCTAGTAGCAGTGCATGCATCAATGCCAGATCTACCATGGACATTTCATCGATAATGATAACGTCCGCCTCTAACGGATTGGATGCATTCCGCTCAAAACGGATTCCTGTATTTCCTCCATCGTCCGATACTCCTCCACTCAATTCCAGCAGACGGTGGATTGTCTGTGCCTTATACCCCGTTGCCTCAGTCATTCTCTTTGCCGCACGTCCGGTAGGGGCCGCCAATAGGAGTTCTACCTCCTCCATTTCAAAATATTTGATAATCGCATTGATCGTAGTAGTTTTACCGGTTCCCGGTCCTCCTGTAATCACCAGCATTCCCTGTCTTGCTGCCTGCCGCACTGCTTCTTTCTGCTGTTCATCCAGCGTAATTTTTTCTGCCTCCTCAATGGAAGAAATGGTCTGGTCCAAAGATGCATCAGGAATTCCCACTGTTGATTTCGTCTCTAACAGCATCCGGGCAACGTCCAGTTCCCTGTGATAGTGATTCGAGGTATAAACAATAATTTCCTTATCCCGCTCCTTATATACCACCTTTCCCTCCACCTGCAGATTGGTAAGCTGGGTTTCTATCACATCTTCCGGAATCGCAAAGGGATTGGCATCCTCTCTTCCGGCATCATTACTCTTCGCTAAAAGCTGTCTTGTCCAGCTAATGAGCAAATGCTTTGGAAGATAGATATGTCCTAAGCCGGTGGCCTGATTAAGCGTATAAATGATAGCTGCCCGCACACGGAAATCCGACTGCATACCAATACCGGCTTTCGCCGCAATAGAATCTGCAATTTTAAATCCCACTCCGTTTATGTCCTCTGCAATCCGGTATGGATTCTTTTTTACAATGGTATACATTTTCTGTCCGTATTCATTAAATATCTTTACGGCAAGATTCGGAGAGATTCCAAATTCCGAAAGAAACATAAGCGCCTCCCGCATGGCCTGCTTCTCAATAAACTGCACTCCGATCTCATTCGCCTTCCGTTCCGATATTCCTTTGATCTCAGCGAGCCGTTCCGGTTCTTCTTCAATAACGCGAAACGCATCCGTTCCGAATTTCTTAATGATCCGTTTCGCCATAATCTCACCGATACCCTTTATGGCACCGGAACCAAGATACCGTTCCATGCTTACCAAATCATCCGGCATTTTCACCTCATATTCCGACACCTTAAACTGCAGATTATAATTAGGATGGTCCACATATTCCCCTTTTGCGAGAATATACATTCCCTCTTCTATTCCTGACAGATATCCCACAAAGGTCTCATCTTCTCCGTCTTCCGTTTCCACAGCAAACACAACATACTGGTTTCCTTCATTTTTATATATAATTTTTGAAACGATTCCTTCCCTCTCCATCACGCATCTCCATTTCCCAATATCTTTCTGCACCTATCATATCACGTTGTCCTAAATATTACCACACCTTTCTATTTGTTAACTTCATGTTATCATTTTACATCTTTTTGTTAATTTTTGTGTATTTTTGTCCTTTTTTATTATATATTTATTATATAGTTACTTTTACCATTTTTTACCAATTAGGAGGTTACAAATGAAACCAAGATCTGACTCAACTTTTCCGGCATTTGAAAACCGGGATTATTATGTAGCTTTGGGAGAACATATTTCCTTTTACCGGAAGCGGGCCAGCATCACGCAGGCAGATCTGGCTTACCGGGTAAATGTTTCAAGGTCCTACCTGAGTAGAATTGAAAACACAAATATCTGCCAGTCCTTTTCTCTTGAATTACTGTTCAACATTAGCAGGGAATTAAAAGTACCGCCAAAATACTTTTTTGAACCCTTTCCGACCCCGGGGAAAAAAAACAGTAAACTCAAATCGTAAAAAAATGCACAGACATGCATTCCGGTTTTCTACCTTCCTATGCCATGTCTGTGCATTCCGCTATTCTAATTTTAAATTAGGACATCTCTTACTAACGATAATAATATCCTTTCACCGTTACGCTTCCTTCGTTCTTATTATGGACAAAAAACTTATAATAACCTTTTTCTATGTTCTTAAAGGTATGGGAAACTGTTTTTCCCTCTACATACCGGACTACACCACTAAAACCGATCAGTCCCACCATGCAGGATTTTGACAATTCCGCATTCACTGCAAATTTTGACCCTTCTTCCTGATAAAAATACGGTGTTGCATAGCGGGTATCCCCAGGCACCTCCCAGTCTATAGGATAAGCAGACATACGAGCCGTAACGAGATTACTGATTTCCTCTTCAAGAATCACCTGAAATTCCTCATCGGTAATGTACCCTGTCTTTTCCTCCATCTCCTGTGCAGATACCAATGTGGACGGCACCACAATTCCACATAACATCATACAGATTGCTGCAAATAATAATTTTACTTTCATCGTATCTTTCCTCCATTCTTTTGCATGTAATCTATAGATATCATAAATGCTTACATTTTACAAGCCTTCTTTTACAAATGTTAACTTGTTCTACGTTACTATTGAGGCATTTCGTTAATAAAAATCTCCATCTGACAGACATCCTGTCCTATGTTTTTTACAAAAAGGAAACCATCTTCTCCCATATCTTTTTTATCAACCAAAATGGTGCCATCTTCAATCTTTTCTATGTATTTAATTCTGTCCTCTACTCCGCCATATCCAAACCAGGTACTTCCTCCTGAACAAAACAATGCCACAGATAACTTGTCACCGCATTGTTCCGGCACTTCTAAAAGGATGATCTCACCAACGTCCAGTGAAAATTCCACTCCCTCTAAATCATTTAAAACCGCTTTATCATAATCATTGATTTTATCTCTGGTAAATAAATCCTCTTTGGAACCTTCGTTCCATTCCGAATCCTCATTCCCGGCATAAACCTCCTGCCTGTAATCCAGTGTTTTCCCATAACAAAAATGCAGCGTCCGGGATACCGTAAACAGTGAAGCCAACATAACGAAAACAGTAAATATCGTCTGCATGGCCATATATCTGTAACAGTCCCGTTTCCTGCCTTGTCTTGTCTGTTTTACTGCGTTAATACGGAACTCCAACAGTTCTTTACTCTCAAACAGACAGCTTATCACATCCGGCTGCTTCTGATCCTGGCACCGCATTTTCAAAGCCATAATACAGTCAAAATAATCACTCGCTTCAAACTCGTCCTTCCCCGTCTCACAGCAACACAGATCACAATTCGCCTCTACCCAGTTTGCAATCTGTATCCGGATATAATAACTAATCGGATTAAAGGAATGGATTATATTTACAAAAAATCCAATGTTCTTTAAAATGATATCTTTATTTTTCAAATGTGTTAATTCATGAAGTAATGCAACATTCAGTTCTTGTGTGCTCATTTCATATACCGGAAGCAGTATCTGATATCCGTTAAAATGTACAATCGTAGGGGAGGACAATGTTTCATTGTAAAGCACATTCACTTTCTTTTTAATCTTCAGCTTCTTTTTCCACCGCTCCATTAACATCAGGATATCGGGATCTTCTACCGGTACACTCATCAGATACTGGTATCTTACCTTCCAGTAAGAAGCATAACGATAGATTAAAACAACCATTACCGCTAAAAACCATACAAACACCAGTAGCAGTAAACCTCTTATCATCGGTATGGATAAACTCATATCCACACCATTAAAAAATTTTTCTTCTGCTTCTGTCCGAAACATAGCCCAAAAAACAATAGCTGTCAAAAATGGTGCAATAAAGCTCAATAAAATTAATTTTAAAAACCATATATTTTCCGTTACAAAAAATTTGGCTGTCCTTTTTTGAAAGAACAGCCAAGTTAGGTATCCTATTGAGCCAGCCAACGTCGCACTTAAAATTCCAATCACAAGACTGGTTGCATTTACAACAAAAAAGTTAAAAATATTATAACTCATTTATCTTTGCATGTAACTCCTCAATATCTTCTTTTGTTAAATCACCATTGTTAAACATCTCTGTTACAAAATTTGTAATATCATTGTGATTCCAGAAACTAATATGATGTTTATATAATTTCTGTCTGTAAGCTTCCTCTGAAATCAAAATTTTATAGGTATAGATCTTACCGTTTCTGCATAACTTTAAATAATCCTTACGAACCAGCTTTGCAAGGAAAGTAGACACGGTCTGTGGCTTCCAGTCCTTACCATAATAGCCATTCACCCTGTCAACAACATCAGACAGTACTGGTTCTTTACGGCAATCCCAAATTGACTTCATTACTAACTCTTCACTTTCTGTTAACTTCTCAATTTTCATAAATTTTCTCTCTTTCTTCATAAAATATTATAAACTATAGTTACGTTTCATCTGTTCAAAGAGCTGGCGTGCGAGACCAATCCCTTCTCCCTGTTCGGATGCTGCTTTTGCATAAGCCTGAATCTGCATATCTCCAAAATACTCCATATACTGGCTGGCAGTTCCCGACTCATCGTCATCTGCTTTCATAATGGTCTTTTCCATGCCTTTATAAATCTGCTCGAGAAAATAAACTTCGAACTCCTTACAGGCGGCCATTAATTGTTCATCCGTTGTCTGACTGTTAACATTACCTAATGTCTTCTCCAAAGCTGCTGAAGATGCCTGAGAAGCATTTTTATAATAATTGTTATAGTCACTTGTATCCATTCCTGTAATTGCCATATTGACCTCCCAAAAATGTCTCTAGTAAATGTTTACCACAAAACCCCCCTGCCTGTCAACCCATTTATGATAATTTTAATATATTTTTTTAAAACCCCATTATCCGCGGAGATTATTTGCCTGTTGCAGCATCTCATCTGATGCCTGAATCGCCTTGGAATTCATCTCATAAGCACGCTGTGCGACAATCATATTTACCATTTCATCCGCCACCTGAACATTGGACATCTCCAAGTATTTCTGGTGAACCTTACTCTGTTTCAATGCCGGAGTTGTACTTTCCTCCCTTGCATTGCCGGATGCTACCGTCTCCCTATATAAATTACTTCCGATACTGTCAAGTCCGGCCGGATTGTTAAACTGTACCAGTCCTATTTTCTGATTATACGTTCGGCCACCTTGTGTTCTTGTAAGTGGAACCTGCTTCTTATCTGTCGTTGTTAAAAACAGATTGCCCTCTGTATCCACTACCAAACCATCTGTTTTATATTGTGCAGGGATAATAATCGGATTGTTATTCTGGTCTAATACCGGATATCCATCGGCAGTACATAGCATCGTGCCTCCTTCTACCGGCTCCAGATTGAAACTTCCATCTCTGGTATAACAAGTATTCCCTTCCGAATCTCTTACCTTAAAAAAACCGGAACCTTCAATCGCCATATATGTATTATAGCCATCATATGGCTGCAGATTTCCCTGAGTATATGATGTGGTAATTGCAGCCGTTCTTGTCCCAAGCCCTACCTGTGCCGGTACCGGCTTATTCTGACCTGCATTATTTGTTGACTGTGACTGTAATGTCTGATAAAGCAGCGACTTGAATTCTGCCGTATCCTTTTTATATCCTACCGTATTCACATTTGCAAGATTATTTGCTATCGTATCTAAGTTTGTCTGCTGTGCTGTCATTCCTGATGCTGCAGACCATAATGATCGCATCATAAAATATACCTCCCTTTATCTTGTTATACTTTTCCAATTTCATTAACGGACTTCTGTAAGGTTGAGTCCACGGTCTGAACCATCTTCTGTCCCGCTTCATATGCTCTTGTAATGGTAATCATATCTACCATTTCCTTGATCACATTCGTATTTGACATCTCAAGATATCCCTGATGAACCGTCGCTGTCGACGCCCGAAGTCCTGCTTCCGGTGTAGCTTCATACATATTTTCTCCATAGAGAAGCAGTGCCTGAGGATTTGCAAAATCGGCAATGCCAAGCCTTGCTATGGTCCGTCCGTCCACTATCACATTTCCCCTTTGGTCAAATGCTACATTTGCAGCAGTCTGTGCACCTGGAATCCGTATTCTGTTTCCATTTGTATCCAGCACATAATCCCCATCCTTGGTAACAAGATAACCGTCTACATTCACCGTAAAGGAACCGTCTCTTGTATATTTTGTACTGGTTACTCCCTGCTTATTCGTCGTCTGGATTGTAAAAAAACCGTCTCCGCTTAATGCCAGATCATAGGTGTTTCCGGTTTCCCGCAAACTTCCTTGCGATAAATCATGATAGGTTTCTCCTATCTTTACACCCAGACTCATATTGCCAATCCGTTTCCTTGTTGCATTATAAGCATTGTTATCATGAATCCGAATCGTTAATTCATCATCAAAAGCCTGTGAGGTTACCCCCTGTTTCTTAAATCCTGTCGTATCAGCGTTAGCCATATTGTTAGAAATGACATCCAGACGTTTTTGTTCATTGATCATACCTGTCCACGCTGTGTAAAGACCTCTTACCATCTTTTCAACTCCTATTCTTCTTCCATTGCACCACTTAAAAACTCTATATATTTACCGGTTCCGATCGCAACACAGGTCATTGGATCCTCTGCTGTCATAGTTGTTATTCCGGTCTCTTCCTCAATTAACTCTTCCAGACCATGGAGCATCGCACCTCCGCCGGTTAACACAATTCCCCTGTCCGCAATATCCGCTGCAAGCTCCGGTGGCGTCTTTTCCAAAACGGAATGTACAGCTTCTATAATCTGTTCCGTTACCTCTTCTAACGCCTCTACCGTTTCCTCGGAAGTTACGGTAACCGTTCTAGGAAGCCCCGTTACCAGATTCCGTCCACGGATATCCAATGTAAGGTTCTCCGGTCTGCGGTAACAGGTTCCGATTTTAATCTTAATCTCTTCTGCCGTACGCTCTCCGATTAAGAGATTATGCTTCTTTCTCATATAGCGCACGACTGCCTCATCAAAATCATCACCGGCGGTTTTAATAGACGTACTTACAACAGTTCCGCCTAATGAAATGACTGCGATATCCGCAGTACCTCCGCCAATATCTACGATCATATTTCCACACGGTCTTGCAATGTCAATACCGGCTCCAATCGCAGCAGCAACCGGCTCCTCTATAATGGACACGTCTCTTGCACCTGCCTGATAAGTTGCATCTTCAACCGCTTTTTTCTCAACCTCTGTCACTCCACTGGGAACACAGACAGAAATTCTTGGTCTTCTTCCAAAAAAACTTTTGCCGGCAGCCTTTTGAATAAAATATTTTAGCATCTTTTCCGTAATCCGGTAGTCTGAAATCACTCCCTGACGAAGCGGTCTGACTGCAACGATATTCCCCGGGGTTCTTCCTAACATTAACCTTGCTTCTTCCCCGATTGCTTTAATCTTATTGGTATCACGGTCAAATGCTACCACTGACGGCTCCTTTAATACAACCCCCTTCCCTTTTACATACACAAGGATACTGGCCGTACCCAAATCAATTCCTATATCTGAACTTGCCATGTCCATACTCCTTTCCTATATCTATCGTCAAAAATAAGCAATTTCTTAACTCTGTTTATGTCTCTAGCATATTTTTCTTGTTTTTATTTTTTTTCAAAATAAAAATACTATAGTCTGCTTTGTTTATTGTTTCCAAATGAATCTCCACAATATTCATAATCTGGTCGAGTTCTTTCATATAGCTTTGCCATTTTATTACTTTTTTATTAGAGATAAAGCGTTTTCTGACTCCGCTTATATTTCTATAGTGCTCCAATTGGTCGTTTACCACATCCTTCGCCTGCATTCCCACTAAACTATAACCAAATAATTTATCCATCGCCTTGTTTGCAAAAATGATATCACCGGAATTATTATCTTTTACAAATACTGCGTCCCTGATATAGTCATATACCTCTAAGAAACCTTCCTTTACAATATTCACCCTGACTATATTCCGGTTATTTAATAACATATTTGCAAAGATATAGGCAGCACAGCCCGCAAACTCAATATCTTTTTCCTCAAACTTCCGGGATTTCTTTATGTCGGCAAAAACAATATAACCCTGTATACCCGATGCGGACAGAATCGGTTGTAACATTATCACCTCTACTTCTGTCTGAAACACCATTTTTTGGAAAAACGGGTCCTCTGTTTTCTTATTGATCATCAATACCGTTTCCTCTTTCAAGTACTGCTTTAGCTTCTGATATTCGGAAATGGTCAATTCCATCCGATCGAAAAAAGCTGTCTCTTCACCGGCACAATTCCACACAAAATATTTTTCCGCATTTTCTGTTTCTTTATTCTCCAGATAAATACCGATATCTGTAACTGCCAAATAGTTTCCTGCCTTCTGGCACATCTCACCCAGTCCGGATTCTCCTTTTTTAACCATGGAATGCATCATATCCAGCACAATATGCCGTCCCTGCTGTTCCTTTTGCAAATGTAATTCTGTCAGCTTTCTCCTTTTTGATTCATTCTTTCCTACTTCTTCTGCATAGAAGCATTTTGCAATAGAGTTTGCAAGTCTCCACTGCTGTTCAATCACTGCACTTAATATTTCCTGTCCGTTTTTTACAAAACTTGTCAACACCCAGTATGCCGTAACAATATCCTCTATCATGATCGGTGCAAATATCATATGCACACTTAGCTTGTCCACTACAAAGGATACGCTCTTCGGTGTGATATCTTCTTTTACTCTCTGTATCACCTCATTAAACTGCTGTTTAAACTGAGGTCTTTCAAATACATCATAAAACTGTCCCATATCTTCTATCGGACCTACCGGCTCTGTCAACAGTCTGCCTTTCGCATCTAACACCACACTATAGTAATCCGCATTGAGATTCAAGGTTTCTGCCATTAATTGGAAATATTCCAGCATTTCTTTGTCATCCTTATCAATTGCGGCAAGAATAATCTCATCATTCTCCTTTAGCTCAGTCGGACTCTCTTCTCCCTTGACAGCATCTGCCAGTTCCTTTTCTGTCTCTTTCTGCTCTGTAATATCCGTAAGCAAAAAAGATACCTCTGCTTCACCGTCCGATATACGGTTCACCGTCACTTCATTTTGCACCCAAATCTGTTTTCCGTCATCCCGCACCAGCCGATAGGAATGTACATAATCCGTCACTCCGTTTGCAACCGCCTGATAAATGGTATCAATAACCTTATCCCGGTCTCCCGGGTGAATATAATCCTCCGTTAACTTATATCCTTTCATCAATGCCTCTGCATTCATCCCGATAATGCCCGCATTTGGAGAAACATATTTTAGGTCTCTGTCACCTGCATGATAAGATTTTACTAAAACCACGCTCTTCATCTTTTCGACGGCACGACTCAAATACATATTTTCTGTATTTTTCCGGATTATCTCTCTTAAATCAAAAATCAGAATTTCAATGTCAGTAAGGTTACCATGGTCATCATAAACAAAATGATTCAGAACCCGCACTGGTATTAGTTCCATTGATTCCGTATAGATTCTACAGGTGAATGCCGTCTCCTCTTTTTGACTTCTGGATGCTTCCACATAATCATCTTCAGCCTTTTCCCAGTCCTCCGGACAGACTAAATCCGAAAACATAATGTGTTTTTCATATATCTGCTCTTTTGAATATCCGTATTGAATAATATTTTCGGATATATATTCAACTGTAACCTCTCCGCTTCTGTTGCTTAAATGAACCGCCACAACACCGGCATTCTGAAGAATTCTTTCCATACTGATACTTCCGAAATCCAGGTCCCCCTGCTCTTCAAAAAGTACAGTATAAACAATATTCCCTTCCACGACTGCCTCATTTACAAGACCACCCACTAAATATTTACGTTTACCTGCCTTTAAACAGATCTGATGCCACACAAGGCTCTTTCTGTTGTGAAGAACCTCCCAAAAATCCAGTTTAACAACCCCTCGTCCTGCATCCATCCGGATATTATCCACATCATTTCCCAATATAGCTTCAGCCTCAGAATTCATATCCAGTACTTTACCGGATTCAGCCTCAAATATAATCATTGGATATTCCAGATATTCTGCAAACTTTTTATAGCTTTCTATTCGTTTTTTACCCATATTGAATCTACTCCTTTGTAAAACCTCTCATACTAAAACTTAATCTGCGGGATTTCTTCTGGTTCTTCGTCTTCTTTCTTCTTAGGTTCCTGTTGTTTTGGAGTTTCATTTTTCACTTCACCAATACCTTTAAACGCCTGATCGGTAATTGCCCTTGTTTCATTGCATGCTTTTACAACTCCATCCACTGACTGCATAAGACTCGTCATATAATTACTTACATTCTCGCATTCCCTCTTCATCGAGCTGCGAATACTATTTACTTTTTCTCTCGCCTCACTTAACATCTTTTCTTTCTGGTTTTCGGCATCCGACAGCATTTTCTGACATTCTGCTTCCCGTTTGGCAATTTCCTTTTTATATTCCTCCTCTGCCCTCACACGGAGAACATCTCTTTCCTGCTGTGCACGCTGTAACATATTCGTACTTTGTTTTTCGGAGTCTGCTATTAACATTTTACTCTGATTTTTGGCTTCCATTAAAAGTCTGTCACTTTCCTTCTTTGCGGAATCCATCATTTCCTGGCTTTCCTTTTTTGCCAAATCCAGCATCCCCTGACTTTTTTCTTCTGCATTCTTTAACAACATATCACAACGTTCATTTGTCTCCACCAATGTCTTTGATATAATCTCCAGTTTATTGGTATAACCCTTGGCATTCTCCTCCTGCTCCGCCAGCTTGCGATTTGCTTTTTCCAATTCCTTTTGCAGGGATTCGTTATATTTCTGCATATTTTCAATCGCCTGATTCGATTCCGTACTCATACTGTCCTTTACCAGCTGCAGGCTCTTTACCGTCTCACTCAGCTTACTGATTGTCTGCTTCAAATCATCAATATCACTCCTATGGTCCCTCTTCATATCATCAATATACTGATCTACTGCCAGTTTATCATATCCTCCAAAAGATGCTGTCTTAAATCTTTCTTCTTTCGCCATGTTAAATCTCCTTTCTTATATGCCGCCAATTTACAAAGAAAATGGACGACCTGCTTGCAAATCAGCACAATTCATTATATTATAACCCGTTTACCAAATATAAATCTGTATTATTTTCTTTTCATATAAAAATCTATAAAATCCACCTATAGACATTATTAATGATTATTATATCAATTTTTCCATACAAATGCTACCTCAATTTGACAATTATCCGTAACAATTCAATTTTGTTAAAACTACAGGCATCCGGTAACAAAAAGCTAAATTGTTACATTTTATTTGCAAAAATGATTGTACTATATCTTCCCGTCTGCTATACTTTATGCAGATAATAAGAAAGGCGGTGTCCGATGTGAATCATAAATCCATTGGTTTTTTAAACAGTTTTACATTAAAAATGATTGCTATTCTCAGCATGCTGACTGATCATATTGGATTTATCTTTTATCCGGAGAATTTTATATTCCGGGCATTCGGAAGGCTCGCATTTCCAATATTTTGTTTTTTAATTGTAGAAGGATTTCACCATACCAGAAGTCATTTAAATTATCTGGTCCGGTTAATTGTCTTTGCCGCAATATCGGAAATTCCATTTGATCTGGCATTCCGTGGTGTTCTTTTTGACTGGCAGCATCAAAATGTATTTTTTACGTTAGCTTTGGGACTGATTTCCATATTTTGTTTAGAAGAAATGAACAGCAGGCGGATATATATGCTTCCCTTTATTCTTACATGGGGATTTGCCTATTTTCTCAAATGTGATTATGGCGTTGGTGGTGTCATATTTATCAGCACACTGTATCTTACAAGAGAAATGCCTTGGATACGCCTTATCCTAAGCAGTTTAATCCTTTATCTGTTCTGGGGGGCTTTTGAACTGTTTGGCCTGCTTGCGATCATTCCGATTACCTTTTATAATGGAAAACGCGGAGCATCCATACAAATGCCTTTTTACTGGTTCTATCCTCTGCATCTGCTTGTATTGTACGGAATTAAAACCTATCTTTGACTGTCCTCTGATTATCTTATTTTCCATATCATCAGAGGAATCAATATGACTACACCGGTAAGGACAATGGTTCCCCCCGGTTTCAGGTCAAAATAATAAGATAAGAACAAACCTGCCATCGTAAACAAAAGTGCAAATAAAACAGAATAAACAACTGTCTTTTTGTAGCTGTTTGCAACCTGCATGGCACAGGCTACCGGAATGACCATCAAGGAAGATACGATTAATGCACCTACACTTCTTGCCGCTACCGATACCGTAATCGCCGTAAGAAACGTAATGACAAAATTAATCTTTTTCACAGGAATTCCCGCAAGCACTGCCCCCTCTTCGTCAAAAATAATAAACATTAATTCTTTATAAAGCAGCAGAAATGTTATCACAACAATGACCGTTACAATAATAACCAATATTACCTCCGTATCCGTAATTGCTACAATACTTCCAAAAAGAAACGAATTGAATGCCGCACCGTCCTCCACAAATCCGGACAGGATACTGGCAAGACCGATTCCCACTGACATAATGACGGAAATGGAAATCTCTGCATACTTAGGAAGTGCCTTTCGGATTCCCTCAATGCTGAATGCCGCAATCATGCAGACAATCACCGCTCCCACAATCGGATTGATACCAAGGATCAGGCCCATTGCCACGCCTGCCAATGAGGTATGGGACAGAGCATCTCCTATCATGGAAAGTCTCTTTAATACTACAATTACCCCCATTAACGGAATAATAACAGCAAGAAGAATTCCTACCAAAAATGCTTTCTGCATAAATGCATACTGAAATATATCTAGCATGGCGGCTCCTCCTTCTTTCCTTTATATGATGCATCATACGGCTGTTCCTTTTCCTGCATTTTTATTGGCTGCTCTGTACCTGCTTTTACATGAACCATATGTTTTTCGTTATTACGCTTGCCATAATGCTTCGGTCTGGACATAATCATTTTGTCCTTTAATATCTCATCACACAAAATAGAAGATTTATCCAGATGCACACTCCTGTTATTAACATGATAAAACCGATTCGTATATCTTGCCACCTGTTCCATATTATGGGTCACCATGATAATTGTCATACCGTATTCTTTGTTCAGTTTATCCAAAAGCCGGTATAACGTTTCTCCTGCCTCTTTATCAATTCCGGTAAGAGGCTCGTCAAGAACAAGAAGTTTGGGATTCTGAATCAATGCTCTGGCAATTAAAACTCTCTGCTGCTGTCCTCCGGAAAGTTCCGAGAGCATACGTTTTTTATATTCCCGCATTCCCACCAATGCAAGCGTGTCAGACACCCTTTGTCTGTGCTCTTTCTTCGGAAAATGAAACATACCGATTTCCTTATGGATACCGGTCAATACAATCTCCTCAACATTAGCGGGAAAATTGCTGACTCTGCTAAATCCCACCTGCGGAACATAACCGATGGAATCGGTATTTACAATCACTTCTCCCTGATTTGGGGTAAGCTGCCCTAAAATCAGCTTCATCAGAGTACTTTTACCGGCTCCGTTTGCCCCAATAATTCCTATATACTCCTGTTCCTCTACTATGAAATTCACATTGTTAAGAATCTCTTCTTTCCCATAGCCAAAGCACACATCCTTAACGGTAATAATTGGTGTTCCCATACATAAAACCTGCTTATTCTATATATTTTTTCCGACTATACTGGCCAGTTCTTTTAACTCTTCCTGATTGGCTTCACCCGGATTCCATTTGATATTTACTGTATCTCCGGTATACCTTGGTATCAGGTGTAGATGAAAATGAAATACCGTCTGACCCGCGATCAGCCCATTATTCTGCACAATATTCATACCCTCACAGTTCAATTCCTTTTTTAAACTTTTTGCAACAGCTGTGGCGAGAGAAAATAACCTGCCACCAATTTGTGCATCCATGTCAAAAATATCAGCATAATGCTGTTTCGGAATAATTAAAGTATGCCCCTTACTTGCCGGTGCAATATCAAAAATAACGCGAAAATCTTCATTTTCATACACAGTGGTAGATGGAATCTCTCCTTTTGCTATCTTACAAAATATACAATCTTCTTTCTGCATTGTCTTTATCCTCCTTTTGCTATCCCGCTGCCCACAGCAGGATTACTTAATCGTAGCATTTTTAATATTTTCATACTAGCACAAACTACCTGCTTACGCAAGTTACTTAACTATACTGCCAGAAAACAGCGTAACAGTTCAGCCTAGAACTTTGCACTTGCTGCAAAGTCCGTAAGAATGTGTATATTCTGCCAAGCGAGAATCCGGCTCTTTGCCGAAGGCAAACTTTAAATGAGCCGGATTCCGTAACTATGAAGCCGAAAGCTGAATAGTTACAAAAACAGCCGCAGGGCAGGAGGAAACAGTTTCCCCCGCCCTGCGGTGTTCGCCAGAATATAAACATAGAGCTTGCATCTACACAGTATATTCCGTTCCTCCTATGCTGTTTTCCACTAATCCCCCGGAACCATAGGTAAGCCCTGCATATATCTTCTCACTCTGTATCATGACAGGTCCTTCCTTATCTGTCTTCGCTACTGCTTCAAAACTCTTATGATACCGCTCTAACAGATCCCTGCACCGCTTTATATCTAAAGGGGTTCTTTTGATCTTTGCTCTGATCAGTTCTTTGTTCATATAGGCAAATACTGAATATACATTCACCGCAGTCTTATTCTTCATGTTGAGAACATTCATTAATTCAACCTGAACACTCTGTGCCTTATCCACACATACAATAAATTCTTCTATGTCCTGTTTCCCATATGCTTCCAATGCTTCATCTATCCATTGCATCTCCATTTCCAACATAATCAGAGTCATCTCTCCTATTCCTGCCTGTGTAATCCGCATCTTATAAACATTCACCTGCTCATCTGTCATATTAGAGCCTCCTGCTATATTATAATCTATCTGTCAAAAGTTACCATTTTAGAATATATACTGCCTTAACAAAAAACCTGTTAATACAGCAAAGGACTGTCGCATCAAGAAAATTTTTCTCTTTTACGACAGCCCCAATCGTAACAAATTACCTCTGGAAAAGCTGAAGCAGGCCTTCCGGTCTGGCATTGGATTTAATCAACATCTGCAATGCCGTTTGGCTCAGTACATTCTGTTCCGTATATTTTGTAATCTCTTCTGCCACATCCGTATCCTGAATTCTGGATACCGCACTGGTGAGATTCTCGCTGGAAGTCTCTAAATTCGTTACCGTATGGTCAAGCCGATTCTGGTATGCTCCTAATGAAGACCGGATACTGGATACCTTCTCAATCGCAGCATCTATTTTTCCAATGGCTTTTGATGCATATTTGTTGGTATAGATATTAATCTTATCAATCTCTAATGCCTCTGCTGTTGTTTTATTTATGTTCACATTCAGTATCTGACCTTCATTGTTTCCAATCTGGAATACTAACGGCCCTGCTGACAATACCGTAATGTTTGCCTCCACCGTAGTTGCCGGTGTATTGGTTGAATCTGCACTACCTGGTGCCACATCATATACCATCTTAAATCCTGCTTTATCCGTTACCGTAATACGGTTACCTTGTGTTTCCAGAGTAGCAGTTGCCCGAAAACCAATCCGTTCACCTGTCACACCATCTATCGAAAATTCAGCTTTTGCATTGGAACCGTATACTTCCTGCCCATTTACACCCAACAGTGCCTTCAGCTGGTCATTATTGGTTTTTATTACAATAGACTGCTCACTCCCGGATTCTTTTGTTACCATCTCACCTGTCATTGGATTATAATCTATTCCTATCTTATCTGTTGCATTACGGATTGCTTCGTTTACTTCATCCGAAGTCATTCCCTGATTAATTCTTATCTCAAAATCATTAATCCACAATATTCCCTCTTGTACAGCCGTAACAGATGCTCCCGCTGCTGGCGGTGTAATAGAAGTTCTGGCCGGTTCACCGTTTTGTGTAACCGTTAAACCATAAACTCCCGATTCAATATCTCCACCAATCTCTACAATAGACAAATCATCGTTATCCGTATATCCCTTCTTGTTTAATTCACCATTTAAAAGCTTTCGACCATTAAAATCGGTGGTTTCCGCAATCCGGTCAATCTCGTCCTGTAAAGATGCAATCTCATCCTGCATTGCATCTCTATCTGACTCATCAAATGTCTCATTTGCCGCCTGTACTGCAAGCTCCCGCATTCTTCCTAAAATAGAATGCACCTCATCCAGTGCACCTTCTGCCGTCTGAATCAATGAAATTCCGTCATTCGCATTATTGGTTGCCCGGTCCAATCCCCGAAGCTGTGCATTCATTCTTTGGGAAATCGCCTTACCTGCCGGGTCGTCAGCAGACTTGGTAATCTTATATCCTGAAGAAAGCCGCTGCATGGACTTTGTAACATTATTATTCACTGATCTTAAGTTTCTGTTGGCTACATATGCCAATGTGTTATGATTTAATCTCATGTTCGTCACCTCTACTTTCATTATCGGCAGCAATTCCCGTTAACTTAATAGCTGTCAGAAGCTGTTTTGCCACTTTATATAGCTTAGAGATCGGAACCTCTTCTTTTACAAATTCTGATCCATACTGTATTGGTTTTGTGCCGTCCAACCGCAAATCTTTCATTTCCATTCCTGCTTTTGCAAAAACAGATCGCAATGTCAGCTCATTTGCCTCTAGTTCCTTCTGGCCACTTTCTTCCTCCGTGACAACGTAGCCTTCTATCTGATTCCCTTCAACATGAATAAATGCTTCCAGTCTGCCGTACTTAGAGGTATCCATAGAAGCAGTGATTTCTCCCGCTCTGCTTCCGTTCTGCAAAACAGACACCTTCATGATACTGATTTCTTCTCCCACCACCAGTGGAATCTGGAATACTTCTTCTTCCACTGCCCGCATCGCAATCGGCATACCTGCATTTAAGTATTTTAGTGCCTGAATATCCATGGCTGTAATCGTTCCGTCCGTCTCCTTATCATGAACCGCTTCCGATAAAGCAGACCGGATATTTTCCAGCCCATATATGATATCGCCCTTACTTTCCAGCGTTTCTAAAATATTATTTTCTTTTCTGGTAATCTGTTCCCTCTTATCCTTTGGCAGATTACCCTTTATTGTATGAATCATACCATAAATACCATCTTGTCCATACATAACCTGATGTGCCGCAATGATATTAGTAGCCGTTTTAGGCATATCGTTTGCCTCTAACATCATCTCTACTTCCTCTTCATAAGAGAGTGCTTCCTCCATTGTCCTGCCAAGCTCTTCAATCAACTGTGCTTCTCCCTGACTGCTGTCTTCCGCCTTTATAATGGAATCAAGCTCTTCAAAAGTCATATTCTGATAGTCAAGTCCCTCCAGGCTTTTTAATGTCTCTGGACGGATATGCCGCAGAATACTTCCCGCCAGAGTCTGATTATACGCAGTTTCAATCTGGCTTAAAATGCTGCTCTCATTCGTTTCCACATCAATGCGTTCTCCAAAATTATCATCTACTGCAACATTAATGCCTTTTGCTTTACGACTTTTATTTGCTGCAAACAAATTATTAAGGGTAATTTCCTGCCCGTTCCTCACTACTGCCCCGATATCTTTTCCATGGGATTTCTCCACCTTGTCAAGCAACCGGTAAATACCGATAAAACTCTGTCGCTCTTTATCACTAATGGCATTGGTCTTATCCATCTGATAGAGAAATTCGCTAAAACGCTGTTCGTCTGTAATTCCCAAAACTTCTTTCTGCTGCATGATTTCTTCATTCAGACCGTCTACTGTCATATTAAGAGGGTTCTTATTTTCTCTGATCAGATTCAGTACAATCTGTGGTGTCAATGTCTCAAACATCTGCTGTACTTTGGCATCTGCTGCCTTCACACTCATAATATTCGTCTCATTTAATTCCATTTCATTATAAGCAAGAATGCGGATGGCTCTCTGATTTTCTTCGTTCCGATCCATATTCATATCCTCTAAAATCGCATCTACATTCTGAAATGCTTCCGTAATGGAATCTCCCATATCCCGTCTTGGTCTTGTCATCATCGTTTCATAGGCGTTTCCGGCTAATACATTTTTTATCCGGATTGCAGTTTCGTATAATCCCCCTACCGTAACGGATGGACGTTTTACCATTTCTCCTAATGCATATGCCGGCAGATCTTTCAGGTTATCCGTTTCTTTCAAAGTCTCCTTTAACAGGTCCACTCCCTCTGGAATATCATGTAAATCTTTGGCAGATACAACGTTTTCATAATAATCCTTTTCCTGTTTTCGCAATGCTTCTACAATCTGGGATAACGGTCTTGCATCAATGTTAATATCCTGTTTCACCAGTCTTAAAGATGCCTCCAGTGTCATGGCAAGACGAATTTCTTCCAACTGTCTTCTTACGGACACTGCCGGGGAATTTGCAGACACTGCATCCCTCGTTCCGTCTGATCCGCTGCCATTTTGCATCGTTCCATTTAAAGAAAGACTGGCTCCTTCCATGTTGGTATTCACCGACATTCCCATTTTCTGTACACCTGTATTCCTCATGGAACTGTTATATAGATAGGATATAGTAAGAGATTTCCTCTGGCTTACTGCATAATCCACGGATTGCGTTGTGATTTTCCCTACTTTTTCTATCAGTCTTTCCGCCCTTTCACGCAGGGTACTCCCATTGATACGTGCCTGCTCCGGAGGATTGCCAAGGGCAATCTGCTCCCTGATATTGGCTTCTGTCTGATCTATCTGAATCCCTCTTTGGTTTAATGAATGCACCGCCATATAAATTCTCAAAGAATCTACTGTAATGGGTAATTCATGACACAACATAAATTGTGCTCCCAAAAGGCTCTGCTCCGACACTGTCATACCCGCCGCTTCAATAATTCCTGAAACCTGTGGATATATATCATTCCATACCTGATGATCCAGCGGAACCTCCTTTAAAGGGCTTTCTTCATTTACACTGTTTCTGGCTGTATATAAATGGTCGATTGTCAAATCCATATTATTCTTAATCATATAAATTAACTGTTCGTCCGTAACCATTGACTGCCTGTAATCCGTCGCCGTATCATGTACATTAAAACTCTCCTTAACATCTGCTGTATTACCGGCAGGAATTTTTACAACATATCCTTCACTATTCAGCCTGCTTCCCCCCACTGGAAATGATTCCGTATCCGGTAAACCGGCAAAGCTTACCGATTCCTTTTCCTGAGATGCCTGATATTCCGGCATCAGCTCATTTTGCAGCTTTCCTAGGGTTTCTTTTACTACATCACCTAATACTTCATTTACTTCATCCTGATGCTCACCGGAACGTATATTGATCACCATTCCCATTAAATCGGATAACGTAGAATTCGTTACATCAATCTGCATCATACGAAGCTTTGCAATCTCATCAGGAGAAAGGGTTCTAAGAATCTCCTTCTGGTTTTCCTTTGCCTCTTCTTCGTCCAGTGCACCATCCAGATTTTCTTTTATCATTTCTGAAAACTGCTCCGTGCTCTTTGCCACCTGTGTACCACCGACTGCCATATTAAAAGCAGCGTTTTCCTGTGCGGATTGTACTCCTACTATCTTTAAAGAAACCTGATTCCTGTCTGCCCCTTGTATTTTTAGATAAACCGTATCTCCTTCATTGGCATTCTCTAATTCCTTTGATGCCCTTGTTTTTATCTGGATTCCGTTCATATCTAAAACCGGCTCTTTCCCTGCTTTTACAAGCCTGCATGCCAGCAAATCGCCAATACGATTGTCATTCAAAATATTACCGTTTCCTTCCCTGCCTGCCTGATGGTTCCCCATAATGCCTGCATTTCCAAATAAACCGTTATCATATCCTACATTCTGACCGTTATTTCCAACTTGATAATTCATGGTTTCACCCCGCTATATTTATGTGCTGAAATCTATCTAGCAACCCCTATAATCATCTGTATTGTATGTCGGAAAAAAGAAAGATTTTCTTAAGAGGGCAGCAGGAAGATTCACTTTAATATTTATAAAAATATAACTATACTTTCCCTTCTTCATAGCAACCTATAATATAAAAATCCTTTACTGCATCCCCATTTTACATTGATTATTTAATATTGATTTTTAAAATTTTCTATTGACAGATATATAACATATTAAAACAGGCAGTCATAGCTCTCCCAAGTAATGACTGCCTGTTTTTCTTTACTTTGTAATTTTCTTTGCCTTTTCCTTTTTTGCTTTTTCGGTCTGTTTTGCAGCTTTTCTTGCTTCCTTTTCTTTTTCTTCCTTTGCGTACTCATTCTGCAGTTCCCTCTGCTTCATACGCATTCTGGCTGCAAATCCTTTTTTCTTTGGTCCTTCCTCTGTATTCCTTTTCTTGCCCCGGATACTCTTAACCTCCGTAATATAGATACCACTAATCATAGCCTTAACCTCCCCTTTGGTCGGAAGATCATCAAAAATACCGTCATCGCAAATCAAATTAATGATCTGCGGTCCGATCTTTGCCTTTACGATTGGCACCTTCATACCTTGAAACCGTTTTGGTGTCTGTTCCATAACAATTTTCGGCAGACCGGCCTCTTTCATTTTCATTTTTTTCTTATCGATAATCAGCATGGATGTCTGCTGTGCAGCAGCGTCCATCTGCTCCTTTTGCTCCATTTGTTTTTTCTGCATTTTGTTTCCCACAAAATAAAGAGCAATTAGAATCGCCGCTATAACAGCAAGAATAATAAGTGTGATAACAATTGGACTCATCTCTTTTCCTCCTTTTCCTTTGACTGTCATTTATTGGTTTCTTTTTTTATCATATCTTCTATTATGCCCTGAACATAGGCACCAGCCTTCTTTCTCTGCTCTTTCGGAAGATCTTTTAAATAAAACGATTTCCCATAGATTACCTTAACATTACCCTTTTGGATATGAAATCCCGGTCTGGCCTCTAATAGCTGGTCTGTATCAATCAATGCAACAGGAACTACCGGACAGTCTGCCTTTTCTGCCATTTTTAAACTTCCCTCTTTAAACGGAAGCAGTGTAGAAGACTGGTTTCTATGCCCCTCCGGGCAAATAACAATGGAGTGTCCGTTTTTTATCAGTTCTGCTCCGTCTTTTATCATCTGTACCCCGGAGCGTAAATCTTTCCGGTCTAAAAACAGACAACAGATATCTTTCATCCACCAGTTAAGCAGCGGATATTTTTCCATCTCCTTCTTCGCCACAAATCCAGGACGCTTCGTACATGTTGTATGAATCGTTAAAACATCAAAATAACTTCTATGATTTGATACAAATAGTACCGATTCTTCAGGAATATTTTCAATTCCCTTTACCTCTATCTTTGCCTGAGTCTGAAACAACTCCCAACGGAACGCCCAATATACCAAAAAATTACCGATACGATATCTAAGCTCTGGATTAAATTTTCCGATTAATAGCAAAATCAAATGTACCGGAATCATAAGTATTAAATACAAAAACAAAAAACCTAATACTAATACGCTTCTCATAAAGTAATGCATCTATCCTTTCTCATAGTAAACATTCCCCATCTTTTATCTGCCAAATAATTTAGTTGTTTCCGACAATCTTGCAGCCACCTGCTCACTCATGTCCTCATAACGGAATCTCCATGCCCAATTCCCCTCACCAACGCCCGGTGTATTCAATCTTGCCCATGAATCTAAACAGAGAACATCCTGCATTGGAACAATTGCCATATTTGCTACAGAAGAAAAACATGCACGAATCAGGGTCCAGCAAACGTCACCACCATCCGTATTAAAATATCTCCTAAGCTTATCTCTGGAGGTTTCATAACATTTCTGGTACCATCCAAGAGTTGTATCATTATCATGCGTACCAGTATAACATACACAATTACGGACAAAGTTATGTGGCAAAAAGCTGTTTTCATTTGGGTTTTCAAAACCAAACTGTAAAATCTTCATGCCGGGAAGACCAAACTTATCACGAAGTTCAATTACAGACTGGTCGATTTCACCTAAATCTTCCGCAATAATCGGCATATTATATCCCAACGTTGCCTCTAACTGCGTGAAGAAATTGACCCCTGGTGCCTTTACCCATTTACCGTTCACCGCTGTCTCATCACCATAGGGAATTGACCAAAACTTATCAAATCCTCTAAAATGATCAATTCGCAAAAAATCTGCCAGTTCAAGCTGGTGACGGATTCTTTTAAACCACCATTCATACCCTGTTTTCGTATGTTCTCTCCATTTATATAAGGGATTTCCCCACAATTGTCCGTCTTTGGAGTAATAATCCGGCGGTACTCCTGCCACTGTCTTCGGATATCCTTTTGCATCCAGATCAAATAAACGTTTATTACACCAGACATCAACGCTGTCCCATGCAACAAAGTTAGGAATATCTCCCACAATTCTAACGTTTTTATTATTGGCATATTCTTTTAATGCAAACCACTGTTTATGGAACAGATACTGAATAAAGCGGTAATATTCCACCTCATTCGAAAGCTTCTCCATCCACTCTTCTTTTTGTTTTGCCGTGGGCTTTTTTAAAGAATTCTCCCACAGATACCATGGTGCACCCTCAAAATAATCCTTGCCCGCCATAAATAATGCATAATCATCCAGCCATTCTGACTCCTTACAAAAGTCCTCATAGTCTTTCATAAATTCTTCACTGGTGGAATAAGCATCCTGAATTTCAGGGTTTTCAAAACGCTCATATGCCTTCTTTAGTAATCCGGTCTTATATGCGATCACCTTTCCGTATTCAATACGGCATGGATCCCACTGCGGCATTTCATAAAAATCTTCATCCCACAACAGCCCTGCCTGCCGCAAATCATCCACACTGATAATCAAAGGCTGTCCTGCGAAAGAAGAAAATGGCTGATAGGGAGAATCCCCAAATCCAGTATGCCCTATCGGTAATACCTGCCATAAATTAAGCCCCGACTTTTCTAAAAAATCAATAAATGCATAAGCTCCCGGCCCCATATCCCCAATTCCATAAGGACTTGGAAAAGATGTAGGATGTGCCAGTATTCCTGCGTATTTATCATAGTCCATTCCCACGCTCGAACTGTCTGCCATAATCATATCCTCCCTGTTTCTATCTTTCTATTCCCACAAGCAATGATCCAAGGTTATGTTAGCACACCTTGGCAACTACCGCTTCTTCATTTTTATAATATGAAAGAAATTTCTTGCTCATTCATTTTCCCTCAGTCACAATTCTTCCTTAAGCTGCCAAAAACCTATATACACCCGTTCCGTCCTGATTTTTGCAGCAAATATCCTTTATTCCATAAGGTTATATTATACCTTGATACCCTATAAAATACAAGAAAAATAAGTACTTTTCTTCCCTAAATTTTTATTTCTTTATAATTCCTCTCAATACTTTTTAAGATTCCCAAAAAAAGAAATAAATTTGGTGTAATAAACACAGTAGGATTATTTACCATTCCCTGTGCCAGATAACTACACAACATCACGGATCCCATCATCATAATTGGATATTTATCAGACATCTTTGTAGCGGATACAATTGTACAGATTAACAGCCCAAAATAGCCAATTGTTCCGAATATTCCCATAATAGAGAGAAAAAGCAGGAATTCATTATGGGGATCAATAATCCTTATACTATTTTCCACCAATTCTGAGCCTTGATAATAAAACTGGTGAAAACAATTTATACCATATCCCAAAAACTTTCTCCACGACTCCAAATTTATCCACCGGTCTATTGTTTGTTTCCAAATAAATCCTCTTCCGGTTCCAAAGTCATCCTGTAGCTTTAGATAATTTAACCAATAAAATATCCCTTTCCACTGTTTATGTTCCGCAAGATTGACAAACAAAAACAACAAAATCCCCATTCCAATAATCAGTATCAAAAAAACAAATAATATCTTTCTAATTTTTTGATATGGAAAAATAAAGTTTCTTTTTTCTGCTATTTTTATCAGCCATACTCCACCTATCAACAAAATTCCTTCTACAAGTAATACATACCCATTTATCATAAAATTCTGTATTTTTAAATCCTGAAAAGCATGGAACAAGTCTGTATTTACATTTTTTACCAAAAAGCTTATTTTCAACATCAGGCTACTAATACAAAAAAGTATACATAATTCCAAAAAATGCTTCATACTATGATGATTCTTTAGTGAAAACCACAGTATCGTTAAAAATGATATTCCTATTCCAAGAATCCAACTGTCTGCTGTCGTTATATAAGCACCATAAAACCCCAGCAACAAAAATATACCATAAACCACTTTAGAAAAAAGTGTTTCCGACAAATAATATAAAACCATACCAATTGGGAGAATCATACAGAAGTAACTGGCACAGGCATTTATATTTCCAACCGTGCTTATAAAGGCCTCCTTATTGGCTACACCATCCGACAAATGGAGAAAATCCAGACCCCAGAACTGCAAAATGGCAATCATAACTACTACTGTATTGGAGATCAAAAAAATCCATGCCATCCATATATCCGGCTTCAGATATTTCCCCAGAATCCCATACATAAAAATACAAAGCAAAAATACAACTGCTCCTAACATTCTGCCATCTCTCCCGTAAAAAGATTCCTCCGGATATAC